>NZ_JBFAPC010000162.1:0-12592 GCF_040675535.1 Patulibacter sp. NPDC049589
CTGGCGCACGGTCGTGCAGTCGAGGTCCGCGACGGTCAGTGCGCTGATCGCGAAGAAGCGCGTGACCGTCCTGACGATCAGCGGCGGCACCGTCACGCTCCTGGCCCGCCTGACCGGCGGTCGGCCGTGGCTCGTCCTGATCCTCGCCCTCGGCTGCGGCGTCATCGCGCTGCACGCCGCCACGTTGCAGACGAACCAGTCCGTCGCCGCGCGCGACCTCGAGATCAGCAAGCTCGAGCGCGAGACCGCCACGATGCGCAACGAGGTCGCGTCCCTGGGCTCGACGGACCGCGTGTCGGAGTTCGGCCGCGGCATCGGCATGGTCATCGCGGACCCCGAGGGCGTCGGCTACCTCGACGCCCGCCGGACCGACGCGGCCCGCGCGGCCTCGATGATCCGCCCGCCGTCCCCGGACTGGAAGCCGGCCCCGAACCCCTCCGAGCAGAACGGCGACGCCGTCGACGCCACGCAGGGCGCGGCCCCCGGCACCGGCTCCACGACGACGCAGGACTCCGCCGCGGGCTCGTCGCTGACCGGCACCGGCACCGGCACCGGCGCGGCGGCCACCGGCACGACCTCCGGCGCGGCGGGCACCACCGCCACGCCGCGCACGAGCACGAGCACCGGCACGTCGACGGGCACCGGGACGTCCACCGGCAGCGGGACGTCCACCGGCACCGGCGCGACCGGCACCGCGGCGACGGGCACGTCGACCGGCAGCGGCACCAGCGGGTCCACCGGCACGTCCACCGCGACGGGCGCGACCGGGACCGGCGCCACGTCGACCGGGACCTCCGGCGCGGCGACCACCGGCACGACCGGTGGAGGCGCGTCGACCGGATCGACGGGCACCGCCTCGGGCGGGGGCACGTCGGGCACCACGGGGACCACGAGCGGCGGGGGCGTCGCCGGTGGCGTCTCGCCCTGAGCGACCCCGTCGGCCCTGCGCCGACGACGTCGCGCCCGCCGCCGGGACGCCCTCCCGAAGGGGCACATAAAAACCCGCGCGCGGCGGCAGGACCGCCCGCGGCCGCGGCGAACGACCGGGCATGTACGCAGATCGCCGCCTGCGCGTGCTCTTCACCATCTCCATGGTCCTCGTCTCCCTCGCGGGGCTGCGCTCCGTGTGGTTCGCCCTGGCGAAGGCCGACACGCTCAGCATCCAGGCCGCCGGCCAGCAGCTCAGCGGCCGTGAGGTCCTCGCCCTGCGCGGCGAGATCACCGACCGCAGCGGCGACCCGCTGGCGGTCTCCGAGCCGGCCGCCGACGTCGCGGTCTCCTCCAAGCAGGTCCTCCAGCTGCGGACGCTGGTGCCGCCGCAGCAGCCTGCGGTCATGGCCGCGGTCATCGCCAAGTCGCTGGACCTGCCCGAGGACGAGGTGCTCGCCAAGCTCGTCTCCGGCAAGGGCTTCGAGTACCTGGGCCGCAGCGTCCCGGACACGAAGATCCAGGCGATGAAGGACCGGGCCAAGCGGCAGGGCGTGAAGCTCAACGGCGTGACGTACACGCCGCGCAACCGCCGCGTGTACCCGAACAACGCCCTGGCCGGCCAGCTGCTCGGGTCGTTCGGCACCGACGACAAGGCGCTGTCGGGGCTCGAGTACGCGCTGGACGACCGCCTGCGCGGCACCAACGGCCGCACCGTCGACACGAACGCGGCGTCGGGCAGCTCGCTGCGCCGCAAGATCGAGAAGCCGATGGTCCCCGGTAAGGACGTCGGCCTGACCCTCGACACGCGCATCCAGCAGATGACCGAGGACGCGCTGCAGGAGCTGGGGCAGACGTACCGCCCCAAGCGCGCCACGGCGATCGTCATGCAGCCCGACGGCCAGGTCCTGTCGATGGCCAACTGGCCGCGGATCGACCCCAACAAGCCCAACGAGGCGCCCGACGGGTACGACAGCAACCTCGCGCTGAACTTCAACTACGAGCCGGGCTCGACGTTCAAGGCCGTCGCGGTCTCCGGGGCGCTGCAGGACCGCATCGTCACCCCGCAGACGCAGTTCACCGTGCCGGGGGCCTACCAGGTGGCCGACCGCGTCATCAACGACTCGCACCCGCACGGGGTCGAGGTGATGACGCCCGGCCAGATCCTTGCCCAGAGCTCGAACATCGGCGCGATCAAGATCGGTCAGCGCCTGAACGCCGAGAAGGGCACGGCGGCCTTCGACGGCTGGATGCGGAAGTTCGGCTTCGGCAAGCCGACCGGGATCGGCATGCCGGAGCAGCAGGGCCTGCTCCTGCCGGTCAAGGACTACTCCGGGTCGACGATGGGCAACCTGCCGATGGGCCAGGGGCAGCTCGTCACGCCGATGCAGATCGCCAACCTCTACGCGACGATCGCCAACGGCGGCGTGCTCCGCAAGCCCACGCTCGTGCGCACGGTCGGCGGGCAGCCGATCTCCCGGCCGAAGGGCACGCGGATCCTGCGGCCCGACGTCGCCAAGGAGGTGCGCGGCATGCTCACCGGCGTGTTCGAGGCCGGAGGCACGGCGTCGGGCGTGAAGGTCCCCGGCTACACCCTGGCCGGGAAGACCGGCACGACCGAGGTCTTCGACGAGCAGCTCAAGGAGTACTCGAAGGTCCGCAACGTGGCGTCGATCGCCGGCTTCGCGCCGGCCCAGGACCCGAAGGTCGTGATCGTGGTGGTCGCCGACGAGCCCGCGGGCGGCGGCTTCGGCGCGACCGTGGCGGGCCCCGCGTTCGCGCAGATCGCCCGCTACGCCATGCAGTACCTGAAGGTCCCGACCAACAAGTGACCGGGCTCCGCCTGCCGCCCGACGATCGGGTGGGAGGGGAGCACGGGCGGGCGCCGGTCCTCCTCTAGGCTCCGGTGCGCATGACGTTGGGGGACCTGTTCGAAGAGACGCCCGCCGCGGTGGGGGCCGTCGAGGTCGCATCGCTCGCCTACGACGACCGACGCGTGGGCCCGGGGACCGTCTTCTTCTGCGTCCGGGGGCTCTCCCGCGACGGCCACGCGTTCGCCGCGGGTGCAGTCGAGCGCGGCGCCGCGGCGCTGGTCGTCGACCACCCGCTGGGGACCGCCGTCCCCGAGGTCGTCGTGCCCGACGTCCGCGCCGCGATGGCGCCCGCCGCCGCGCGCCTGGCGGGCGACCCGACCGCGACGCTGCAGACCGTCGGCATCACGGGCACCAACGGCAAGACGACCACCGCCTTCCTCGTCCGCGCGCTGCTCGAGGCCGCCGGCCGCCAAACGGGGCTCCTGGGCACCGTGACGCAGGTGATCGGCGGCGTCGAGCGCGAGGCCGGCCGCACCACGCCCGAGGCGATCGACCTGCAGCCGCGCTTCCGCGAGATGCTCGACGGCGGCGATCAGGCGTGCGTCATGGAGGTCTCCTCCCACGCGCTGTCGCTCGGCCGTGCCGACGCGATCCACTGGTCCGCAGCGATCTTCACGAACCTCACGCAGGACCACCTCGACTTCCACCCGACGATGGAGGACTACTTCCTCGCGAAGGCGCGCCTGTTCGCCGACGCGGGGGACGCCCCCAAGGTCGTGGACGTCGACGATCCCTACGGCCGGCGCCTGGCGGGCATGCACCCCGACGCGCTGACCGTCGGCCTGGAGTCGGCCGACGCGCGCTTCCGGGCGACGGAGGTCCGGACGGGCCTGCGCGGCAGCTCGTTCGTCGTCGGCGGGCGCGAGCTCTCCACCCCGATGCCGGGCCGCTTCAACGTCATGAACGCGCTGCAGGCGTACGTCACGGCCGTGGCGCTCGGCGTCGGCGAGGACGTCGCGGCCGCCGCGCTGGCCGAGGCCGGCCGCGTCCCCGGGCGCCTGGAGCCGATCGACGGCGGCCAGCCGTTCGCCGTCCTCGTCGACTACGCCCACACGCCGGACTCGCTGCACAACGTGCTGCTGGCCGCGGCGGGCGTCCTCGACGCCGACGCGGCGATCCGGCGCGGCGAGGGGCCCAGCGGCGGGACGGCGGACGTGGCGACCGGCGCGGTCGCGGGCGCCGGCGGCGGGGTTCCCGACGCCGACCCCTCGCGCGGGCGCTCGATCTGCGTCTTCGGCTGCGGCGGCGACCGCGACCGCGGCAAGCGCCCCCTGATGGGCGCGATCGCCGCGACGGAGTCCGACGTCGCCATCGCCACGTCCGACAACCCGCGCTCCGAGGACCCCACCGCGATCCTCGACGCCGTCGTCGGCGGGATCGACGCGTCCGCCACCGCGGTCGTCGAGCGGATCGAGGACCGCCGCGCCGCGATCGAGCGCGCGATCGCCCTCGCCGGCCCACGCGACATCGTGCTGATCACCGGCAAGGGCCACGAGCAGGGCCAGCAGTTCGCGGACCGGACGATCCCGTTCGACGACCGGGAGGTCGCGCGCGAGGCGCTGGCCGCCCTGGCGACCGGGGGGTCCCTCCATGCGTAGCCGCGACACCGCCTGGATCGCCCGCGCCGCGGGCGCGACGATCGTCCAGGACGCGCCGCCGGCGCCCGTGGTCCCCGACGTGACCGGCGCGGCGACGCGGGCCACGGCCGCCGCCACCACGCCCCCCGGCGGCGCCCCGGACGGCGGCGGGACGCCCGACGCCACGGTCGGCACCGGCCCGACCCGCGCGGTCATCGACACCCACGACGCACGCCTGCCCGGCGCGCTCTTCGTCGGCATCCCCGGCGCCCGCGTCGACGGCGGCTCGTTCGCCCCGCAGGTGCTCGAGGCCGGCGCCTGGGGCGTCCTCGTGCGTCCCGAGCACGCGGAGGCCGCCAAGGCCCCCGGCGTCGGCGTCGTCCTGACCCACGAGGACCCCGCGCGCGCCCTCGGGCTGCTCGCCCGCGCCTGGCGCTGGGAGCTCGGCGCCACGGTCGTCGGGATCACCGGCTCCGTCGGCAAGACGTCGACGAAGGACCTGCTGCTGTCCGTCGTCGCGCCGCACCGCAAGGCCGTGGCGACGGATGCGAACCTCAACACCGAGATCGGCCTGCCGCTGACGGTGCTGGGTGCCGAGGAGGGGACGGAGGTCCTGATCCTCGAGATGGCGATGCGCGGCTCCGGCCAGATCGCCGAGCTCGCCGCCATCGCGGAGCCCGACGTCGGCGTCATCACCAACATCGCGCCGGTCCACGTCGAGCTGCTCGGGTCGCTGCAGGCCGTCGCCGACGCGAAGGCCGAGCTCCTGCACGGCCTGATCCCCGGCGCCACCGCCGTCGTCCCGGGCGACGAGCCGCTCCTGGCCGGCCACCGGCCGCCCGGCGTCCAGGTCGTCGAGGTCCGCCCCGGCGACGGGCTGCCCGAGGGCCTGCGCGTGGCCGGCGAGGTCTCGCCGACCGTCCTGCGCAACCTGCCGGCCGTCGTCGCCGCCGCCCGCGCGATCGGGATCGAGCCGACCGGCGAGGTCCGGCCGGAGATCTCGCCGATGCGCGGCCAGCGACTGCACCTGTCCCGTGACATCGTCGTGGTCGTCGACTGCTACAACGCGAACCCGATGTCCATGACCGCGGCGCTCGACGACCTCGCCACGGCGGCCACCGGCCGCCGCGTGGCCGTCCTCGGCGACATGCTCGAGCTCGGCCCCGACGAGAAGCGCCTCCACGCCGAGCTCGGCGCGCACGCCAAGTTCACCGGCGTCGAGGTCCTCGTCGCCGTCGGGCCGCTCAGCCGCCACACCGGCACGGGCTTCGGCACCGGGGTCCAGTGGGTCGAGGACGCCGCCGGCGCCGCCGCGCTCCTGCCCAAGCTGCTGGAGCCGGGCGACACCGTCCTCCTCAAGGCCTCGCGCGGCATCGGCCTCGAGCGGGTCGCGGACGCCCTGCGCGGCGAGGACCGCTGAGCCGTGCTCAAGGTCCTCGTCGGCGGCACCGCCGCCATGCTCATCTGCATCTTCCTGGCGCCACGGTTCATCCAGTGGCTGCGGGAGAAGTCCTTCGGGCAGTACATCCGCGAGGAGGGCCCGTCCGGTCACCAGAAGAAGGCCGGGACGCCCACCATGGGCGGCCTGATCATCTTCGTGGCGATCTCGGTCCCGTTCCTGCTGCTCTGGGACTACGACTGGCGCGCCATGGGCGTGTACGTCACGGGGGCGGGGCTGGCGCTCGTCGGCTTCGTCGACGACTGGACGAAGGTCGTCCGAAAACGCTCCCTCGGCCTCAGCGGCAAGGGCAAGCTGCTGGCGATGGTCGTCGTGTCGCTCGTGCTCTGGTGGTTCGTCACCGGCCCGGCGGAGCTCGACCCGACGGTCAAGGTCCGCACGCTGGACCTGACCATCGACCTCGGCTGGCTGTACCCCGTCTGGATCTACCTCGTCGTCGCGTTCATGTCGAACGCCGTGAACCTGACGGACGGACTCGACGGGCTCGCCGCCGGCGTCACCGCGATCGTGATGACCGCCTACCTGGGGATCACCTTCATCGGCACCGGCGCGTCGGACCTCTCGCTGCTGGCGGCCTGCGCGGTCGGCGGCTGCGTGGGGTTCCTCTGGTACAACGCGCACCCCGCGACGGTCTTCATGGGGGACACCGGGTCCCTCGGGCTCGGCGGCCTGGTCGCCGGCATCGCGATCATGACCAAGACCGAGGAGCTCCTGCTCGTCATCGGCGGCGTCTTCGTCATCGAGGCGCTCTCGGTGATCATCCAGGTCTTCTCGTTCAAGACCTTCCGCAAGCGCGTCTTCCTGATGGCCCCGCTGCACCACCACTTCGAGATGAAGGCGTGGTCGGAGACGAAGGTCATCCTCCGCTTCTGGATCGTGGCGATCGCGTTCTCGGCGATCGGCTTCACGCTCTACTACCAGTCGATCCGCGCCTGACCTGAGGGGGCCGGGGCCCGCCCCGAACGTCTCGGGGAGGAGCTCGTCGGACTGCGGCGAGGTTCCGGGCACCCGGGAGGGGGCCGGCCTCCGCCCCGAACGTCTCGGGTACTGGGCGTGCCGGACTGCGGCGAGGTTCGGGGCACCCGGGAGAGGCAACGCCGGGAGCGGCGGCGCGCCCGATCGCCGATCGGCGGGAGGGTTCATAAGACGGGGGGCGAACACGCCCCTGATGAAGCGTGCAACTGCCCGTGCCCCCGAGCTCAAGCGCGAGTACGAGCGCCTGCTCGGCCTCGTGCTCGCCCTGTGCGTGCTGGGGGCGATCTGGGTCTACAGCGCCTCCAGCTCGGAGCAGATCCTCAAGAACGGCAGCAACGGCACGACCTTCCTGTTCCGGTACGCGATGTTCGGGGCGCTCGGCTTCGTCGTGCTCGCCCTCGCGTCCCGCGGCGGCGTCGCCGTCATCAAGAAGCTGACGTACCCGATGCTGGTCGTCTCGATCGTGCTCTGCATGGCGGTCGTCCTGCCGGGCATCGGCGTCCGCGTCAACGGCGCCAACCGCTGGCTCGGCGCGGGCTCGTTCACGTTCCAGCCGTCGGAGCTGGCGAAGTTCGCGCTCGTGGCGTTCCTCGCCCTGCGGCTCTCGACCCGGCGGACGCCCATGCGCACGCTGGGGGACCTGCGGATCGAGTTGCTGGCGATCGCCGTGCTCGTCGCCCTCGTGGCCGTCGTGCAGCGCGACCTCGGCACCACGATCGTGATCATCGGCGCCGCGGTCTGCGTCCTCATCATGGGCGGGATGCCCGGGCGGTTCTTCCTGCCGATCGGCGCCGCCGGCGGCTTCCTGCTGGCCGTGATGGTCGCGATGCACCCGTACCGGATCGCCCGCCTGGCGTCGTTCCTCGCCCCGGGCTCCGACTCCGCCGGCACGGGCTACCAGGCGCTCCAGGGCCAGCTGGCGATCGGCACCGGCGGGCTCACCGGCACCGGCCTGGGCAACTCCGTCCAGAAGGCCGACTGGCTGCCGGAGGCCCACACCGACTTCATCCTCGCCGTCGTCGGCGAGGAGCTCGGCGCGATCGGCATCATCATGCTGCTCGTCCTCTACGGCCTGATCGCGTACACCGGCCTGAAGATCGCGGACAAGACCGAGGGCCAGTACCAGAAGCTCCTGGCCGTCGGGATCACCGGCGTGATCATCACGCAGGCGATGCTGAACGTCTGGGTCGTCCTCGGGATCTTCCCGCTGACCGGCGTCCCGCTGCCGTTCATCTCCTACGGCGGCACGAGCCTCGCGGTGCTGCTCGGCGCCGTCGGCGTCCTGCTGAACATCGCGCGGGGGACCCCCGTCGTCGCACCCGCGCCCGGGATGCTCGGGGCCGAGCGGTCGGACGATCCGCAGCCCCCGCGCCCCCGCGGCCGCGCCCCCAAGCGCGCCCCGGCCCCCCGGAGGGCCCCCGCGCCGCGCCCCCGCCGGACCCCGAACGTGCGGCCCGTCCCCAGCCTGGGACTGGCGTCGGCACGGGTGGAGGCCGAGCGGGTGGTCCGTGCGTCACGATCCGTCGGTGACGACGAGGACGTTCGTGATCGCAGCCGGCGGGACCGCGGGGCACGTGGTGCCGGCGCTGGCGGTCGCCGACGAGCTTCGTGAGGACGGCCACCGCGTCGTCTTCGTCGGCGGCGATCGCGAGGAGCGGCGCCTCGTGCCGGAGGCCGGCTACGAGCTGCGGCGCATCTCCGTCGAGGGCTTCAGCCGCACCAACCCGCTGAAGGCCCTCCGGGCCGGCGGCCGCGCGGTCGGCGCCGTCCGCGGCGCGCGGAAGATCCTCCGCGAGCTGCAGCCCGACGCCGTGATGGGCGGCGGCGGCTACGTGGCGGGCGTCGTCGGCGCCGCCGCGGTCACCCGGCGCGTGCCGCTCGTCCTCACCGAGGCCGACTCGCACCTCGGCGTCTCCAACCGCGTGCTGCACCGGCGGGCGGCGCGCGTCTGCCTCGGGTTCCCGATCGCGGGCCGCGACGAGCCGACGTTCCTCGTGACCGGCCGCCCGGTCCCCGAGCCGTTCGCCGACCACGCCGGGGCCCGCGCGCGCTTCGGCCTCGACGAGCGGACCCCGACGATCCTCGTCTTCGGCGGTTCCCTCGGCGCCCGATCGGTCAACGAGGCCGCGGTCGAGGGCCTCGCCGGGCTCCGGGCCCCGGCACTCGACGGCACGGGCGACACCGAGGTCGCCGTGATCCACGCGTCGGGCCGTCGCGACTTCGCCGCCCTGGCGCCGCGGGTCCGCGCCGCGGGTGGCACGGCGATCGGCGGGGACGACGCCTCGACGGTCGCGGCGGCCGACGACCGCGACGGGACGACGCCGAAGGACGTGCGGGTCGCGGCGGCGGGGGAGACGCTCGAGGCGGGGGACGACGGCGTCGTCGCGGCCCCGGCCGGGTTCGACGGAACGGCCGAGGAGCTCGCCGCCGCGACCACGTACGTGCTCTACGACTACCTCTCGCCCTTGAGCCCGGCGCTCGCGGCCTGCGACCTGGTCGTCGCGCGCTCCGGCGGCTCGATCGCCGAGGTCACCGCCCACGGCCGTCCCGCCGTCCTGGTGCCCTACCCGCACGCGGCGGCCGACCACCAGACGGCCAACGCCCGCTGGATGGCCGACGCCGGCGCCGCCGTGGTGATCGTCGACCACGAGCTGACCGCCGAGGGCCTGCGCGCCACGGTCGCCGGCCTGCTCGGCGACCCGGCCCGCCTGCGGGCGATGGCCGAGACGTCGGCCGGACTCGCCCGGCCGAAGGCGGCGCGGGCGATCGCCGACGAGGTCCTGGCCGCCGCGGGCGGCTGAACGACGGACCCCGACGGGCCGCTCGCGGCGCGTCGGCGAGGCCGCGGCGCCGGGCACCAGGAAACGTTCCTACCAGGTACGTGATCTGGTGGCCGCGGTGGCGGGCGGCCCGCCGGCCCTGGCCGCGGCGCCGGCCACCAGGAAACGTTCCTGACAGGTACGTGATCTGGTGGCCGCGGTGGCGGGCGGCCCGCCGGCCCTGGCCGCGGCGCCGGGCACCGGGAAACGTTCCTGACAGGTACGTGATCTGGTGGCCGCGGTGGCGGGCGGCCCGCCGGCCCTGGCCGCGGCGCCGGGCACCAGGAAACGTTCATGCCAGGTACCTGATCTGGTGACCGCGGCGTGGGCCCGCCCGCCGACCCTGGCCACGCCGCCGGCCACCACGAAACGCTCCCGCCAGGTACCCGATCTGGTGACCATCGCCCCGGCCCGCCCGCCCGTCGGCGCCGCCCTCGGTCCCCTCCCACCGCCGCCCCGCACCCGCCGGATACGCTCCGCCGCGATGTCCTCCGCACCATGGTCCGGTCGTCGCCTCCACGTGCTCGGCATCGCCGGCGCGGGGATGAGCGCGCTCGCGGTGCTGGCCAAGGGGCTCGGGGCCGAGGTCACGGGGTCCGACCGCGGCGAGAGCCGGTACCTGGACGGGGTCCGCGCCGCCGGCATCGCCGTGGGGATCGGGCACGACGCCGGGAACCTGCCCGACGGCGACGACCTGGTCGTCGTCTCGTCGACCGCGATCCCCGAGGACAACCCGGAGCGCGTCGAGGCCCGGCGCCGCGGCCTGCCCGACCGCTCGCGGCACCAGCTGCTGCGCGAGGTCTGCGCCGAGCACCGGGTGATCGCCGTCGCCGGCGCCCACGGCAAGACGACGACGTCGGCGATGACCGTCCACGCGCTGCAGGGCGCGGGGGAGGACCCGTCGTACCTCGTCGGCGGGATCCTCCGCTCGACGGGCCGCAACGTCCACGTCGGCACGTCCGGCTGGCTGGTCGTCGAGGCGGACGAGTCGGACCGCTCGTTCCTGGAGACCCACCCCGAGATCGCGGTCGTCACGAGCGTCGAGCTCGATCACCACGGCACCTACGCCGGCCGCGCGGACCTCGACGCGGCGTTCCGCACCTTCCTCGCCGGCGCGACCGAGCGGGTCGTCTGGGACCGGCGCGAGCTCGACCGGATCGTCCCCGCCGACGCCGCCCACGTCCACCGCTACGACGTCGACTCCTCGACCCCGGGGGACGGGGCGCAGCGCTTCGCGTGGCGCGACCGCACCGTCGGGCTGCGGCAGCCGGGACTCCACAACGCCTGGAACGCGACCGCGGCGCTGACCGCCGCCACCCTCGCGGGCGCCGACCCGGACCGCGCCGCCGACGCGATGCTCGACTTCCCGGGGACCGGCCGCCGCTTCGAGCAGACCGGCATCGGCCCGGCTGGAGCGGTGATCATCGACGACTACGCGCACCACCCGACCGAGGTCGCCGCGACGATCCGCGCGGCCCGCACCCTGGGCCCCCGCCGGATCGTGGCCGTCTTCCAGCC
This sequence comes from Patulibacter sp. NPDC049589, assembly GCF_040675535.1. Classification (NCBI taxonomy): domain Bacteria; kingdom Bacillati; phylum Actinomycetota; class Thermoleophilia; order Solirubrobacterales; family Patulibacteraceae; genus Patulibacter; species Patulibacter sp. NPDC049589. The sequence goes on from NZ_JBFAPC010000162.1 coordinate 11,150, forward strand.
GCACCTGTTCTCGCGCACCCAGATGCTCGCCGACGCGTTCGGGGCGGCCCTGGCCGAGGCCGACCTGATCTGCTTGCTGGACGTCTACCCGGCGCGCGAGCGGGCCGAGGACTTCCCGGGCGTCGACGGCCTGACGCTCGCCCGGACCGCCGCCGACGCCGCCGACGGGCGACCGGTCCTCCTCCTGCCGACGATCGCCGACGCCATCGAGCGCCTGCCGGCGCTCCTGCGCGCCGGCGACCTCTGCCTCTGCATGGGAGCCGGCGACGTCGACGCGGTCGCCCGCGGGCTGGTCGCGGCCGCGGGCTGAGACCGGGTCCGCCCCCGGGGCCCGTGCGGGTCCGGGCGGAGCGGACGCTCGTCCGACGAACCCGCGGGAGGGACCGCGGCCCGCGCGGCGAACGGGACGGGAGATGCCCACCCCGTCGTTCTCCGCGCGCCTGCACGACGCCGGCGCCGCTCTCTCGCCCCGCGCCGGATGGATCCGGTCCGGCCCGTCGGCCGCCCCGAACCGCCGGCTCGTCCTGCTCGCGCTCATCGGCGTGCTCGGCCTCCTGGCCGTCGTCTACCTCGTCCTGCGTCTCACGCCGCTCTCGGCGGTCCAGCGGGTGACGGTCGTCGGCGCCCAGGGTCCCGACGCCCCGCAGATCCGCCGCGCGATCGAGGACGCCGCGATGGGGCAGAGCACCCTCGGCTTCGGTGACGGCGCCGTCCACCAGGCGGTCCAGGGCACTTCGAGCATCACCGGCGTCACGGTCCATACGAAGTTCCCCCACGCGGTCCAGATCGAGGTCCACCAGCGCCTCGCGGTCGGCGCGGTCGAGGACGGCGGCAAGCGCGTCTCGGTCTCCGCCGACGGCAAGCTGCTCCCCGACTGGACCCCGGGCAAGCTGCCGCTGATCCGCGGCGCCCGCACCGACCGCGGCGCCGTCACCGGCGCGGCGCTCCGGGCCACCGCGATCCTCGGCGCCGCCCCGGCCGAGCTGCTCGCGCACGTCGCCCGCGTCGACGGCGGCACCACCGTCCGGCTCGCGTCCGGGCCGGCGCTGCTCTTCCACGACACCGATCGGGTCGCCGCCAAGTGGGCGGCCGCCGTAGCGGTCCTCAACGATGCTGGCACCGCGGGCGCGACGTGGATCGACCTGCGGGTCCCCGACCAGCCGGTCGCCGGCAAGGGCGCTCCCCCGGCGCTCCCCGCCGCGGACGCCAAGGTGGGCAAGGTCGGCACGACCGACGACGCCCTCGCGACCGCCGAGGACCGTGCCGCCGACCCCGGCGCCGCCGCCGACGGGACCGCCGCCGACGGCACCGGGACCGCGGGCTCGACGGCCTCGACGGGCGCCGACGGCTCGGCCATGTCGTGCGTCGTCAGGATCAGCGTCGTGCCGCGCTCGCGCAGGTCGCGCATCGTGTCCCAGAGGAACAAGCGCGACTGAGGGTCGA
>NZ_JBFAPC010000163.1:0-12443 GCF_040675535.1 Patulibacter sp. NPDC049589
TGCGTGCCGAAAGGGCGCATCACCAGTGCCGATCGGCACCCCGGGCCCCTTCTGTGACGCCCGGACCGTAGAATCGCGCGGGTGTCCGACGATCTCGCCGTGCCCGCCACCCTGCGGGCCGCGGCCCTGCGCCGGGCGACCGCGCGACGGACCGGTGCTTCGTCGTCACCGCACGGGGCCGACGCGTCGGGCGTCGGCTCGGCGACGACGCGAGGGGCCGCCTCCGAGGGACGTCCCGGGGCCGCCACCCCGGCGGCCGGACGACCCCGCCTCGACGTCCGTCCCGAGGACCAGCGGACGCCGATCCGGGCCGGCCGCGAGGGGACGCTCGTCGTCTTCTGCGTCGACGCGTCGGGCTCGATGGGCGCGCGCAAGCGGATGGCCGCCGTCAAGGACGCCGCGCTGGGCCTGCTGCTGGACGCCTACCAGCGCCGCGACCGCGTCGCCCTGATCGCCTTCCGCGGCACCACGGCCGACGTCGTCCTGGCGCCGACCGGCTCCGTCGAGCGCGCCGCCGACCGGCTCGCCCGGCTGGCCACCGGCGGCGGGACCCCGCTGGCCGCCGGCCTCGACGCCGCGTCGACGCTGATCGCCGCCCACCGCCTGCGCGACCCGGAGCGCCGCGCGCTCTGCGTCGTCGTCACCGACGGCCGCGCGTCGGGCGGCAAGGCCGGCCTGGCCGCCGCCGAGCGCGCCGCCGCTCGGCTGGGCCGCACGGCCGACGGGATCGTCCTCTTCGACAGCGAGCAGGGCCGGGTGCGGCTCGGCCTCGGCCGTCGGATCGCCGACGCCGCCGGGGCGCGGCTCCTGCCCGTCAGCGTCCTGACCGGCGAGCCCGATCCGCGGTCGCGGCCCTCCGACCGCACCGCCGCGCCCGCCGGTCGGGTGGCCGCATGACCGCCGGGGAGACGCGGGGCGACATGTCCGGCCGCGGGGTCGCGGCGGCCGGCACGTCGGGCGACGGCCCCGCGGCGGACCGTAGCCGTCCGGTCGTCGCGGTCGCCGGCGGACCCGTCCTCCTGGAGCCCGCGCGCGAGCTGCGCGACGCGCTGACGACCCTCGGCGCGGCCGTCGCCGTCGTCGACCTCGCCGCGGATGCCACCCTGCCGTCCGGGACCGTCGCGCTCGTCCTCGGCGACGGCGCCCCGGTGCCGTTCGCCGAGGCGCTGGCCGCCAACGCCGCGCTCCGCGACGCGATCGTCGCCGTGCACCGCGCCGGCGCGCCGATCGTCGCCGAGGGCGCGGGCGTCGCGCTCCTGACCGCGTCCCTGGACGGGCACGCGATGTGCGACCTGCTCCCCGCCGTCGCGTCGCCGGGCCGCGGCGGGGTGCCGGGGACCGTCGAGCTGGTGGCGGCGTCCGACGGGCCGCTGCACGCCGCCGGCGACCGGGCGATCGGCCGACCCTCCGCCGCGGTCGCGCTGGACGCCGGATCCGGCGCATCGCCCGCGTGGACCGTCGGCCGGCGTCCCGAGGGCTGGGCCGCCCCCGGTCTGCACGCCAGCCTGGTCGTCGTCCCCTGGAGCGTCGCGCGCGCCCGGCGACTGCTGGCGGCCGCGGGGGTGACCGCATGAGCGCGGACGCGCACGACGACGTGGTCGGGTCCGGGACGGACGCCACCCGCGACGGGTCGGGCGTCGTCGCCCCGGCGTCCGCCGAGGCGGACGACCGTCTCGGTGCCGCCGATACGCCCGAGGGCCGCGTCGTCTTCGTCGGCGCCGGCCCCGGCGCCGCGGACCTCATCACCCTGCGCGGCGCGCGGGCGCTGGGCGAGGCGGACGTCGTCGTCTGGCCGCGCAGCCTCGTCCCGCCCGAGGTGATGGAGCACGCGCGCGAGGACGCCGAGGTCCTCACGAGCGACGACCACACGCTCGAGGACGTCATCCAGCTGTTCGCCCGCGCCAAGCGCGAGGGCCTGAACGTCTGCCGGCTGCAGTCGGGCGACCCGGCGATCTACGCGACGCTGCACGAGCAGATCAACGCGTGCCGGCGGATGGACCTGCCGTACGAGATCGTGCCGGGCGTCGGGTCGCTGTCGGCGATGGCGGCGGCGCTCGGGCAGGAGCTGACGGTCCCCGAGGTCGCGCAGTCGCTGATCCTCACGCGCCGCGCGGTGCGGGTGCCGATGCCCGAGAACGAGCGGCTGCAGGAGCTCGCCGGCCACGGCACGACGATGGCGCTCTACTTGTCGGTGCGCCGCCCGCGCGAGCTCGTCGCCGACCTGCTCGCGGGCGGCTACGCGCCGGAGACGCCCGTCGCAATCGGCTACCGCGTGTCCTGGCCCGACGAGGTCCTCCTGCGCTGCCGCCTGGACGAGCTCGCCGCCACGCTGAAGTCCCACAAGATCACGACCCAGGCGCTGATCGTCCTGGGTCCCGGCCTGGCCGCGGGTGAGGAGGAGCGCCGCTCCCACGTCTACCGCCCGAACTACGGCCACCGCTACCGGCGGCTGGGGAGCCCGAAGCGCTACAAGGACGCGGGCGACAGCAGTTCCGGGGACGAGAGCACCGGACCCTAGGGTGGCCCAGAGGTCGGTTGACGACCCGGCCACCGGTCAGCACCGACGATCTCCACGGGCTGAGCGCTGGTCTCGACGAGACGGTGAGCGTGAGGACGAGCAGGTCTCCGCGTCCGGCCGCCGGGTCACCCGGCGCGCATCAGGATCGCGACGCGGCGGGCGACCTCGTGCCGGACGCCCTCGGGACACCGCCCGATGCGCTTCACGAGGCGCTCGTGGGCCAGCGAGCGGACGTGCTCCGGCGCGATGTGCGACACGCGGACCGGGGGCTCCTGCCCCGGGAGCTCGATCGGGACGTGCAGCCGGCGACCGGGCGTCGTGGTCAAGGGCGCTGCGAGGACGATGCCCGGCGGGGCGGTGCGGTTGAGGCCGTCGTGCGACAGGACCAGCACCGGTCTCCGCTTGCGCATCTCCCCTCCGCGTAGGGGGTCGAGGTCGACCCACCAGAGCTCACCCTGGCGCGGGTGCATCTCCGGGCACCTCCCAGCCCTGCCAGTCGGCGAACTCGCGACGGTACTCCACGGCCTGCTCGGCGGTCATCGAGTCGAAGTCCTCCATCCAGCCACGGAGTTCCTCGAGCTCCGACTCCCGCGCAGCCAGGTCCCCGACCAGCGTCGCGGTCGTCACACCGCGCTCCTGCGCGATGCGGTTCAGGGCGTCCCGGGTCGTGCGGGTGACCCGAATCGTCGTCTCGGCGGCCATGAAGCGATCGTAGACGATCCATCTACGCACGGGCAGCGGCAGACCGTGCCGATCAGCAGCGCGGCGCGTGCCGAAGCTAGGCCTCCGGTTGCGCCCGGTACCCGTCGTAGATCGCGCCGAAGATCGCCATTCCCGCGCGGGAGCGAAAGTCGTCGTCATCGAGCACCGCCTTGAGGAGCGCCGCCTGCCGGTCGCGGTCCGCGTCGACGTTCAGGGCGGCGTCGATCAGCAGCCCGTCGCGATCGCGGACGAAGTCGTCGCGGCTGTTGTTCGCCGCCTGCTCTTCCAGCTGCGGCGCGCTGCCCTTGATCGCGTCACGGACGTCGCGGGCGACCTTGAGCATGTCGGCCTCGCCGAGGTCCGCGCCGTAACGCTCGTTGAAGAGCTCGACCAGCTCCTCCAACAGCGACATCGGGACGTCGCCCCCCGCGCGCCCGGTGCCGTCGCCGCCGATGGCCTCGAGCGGATCGTGCTCGCCGGACAGCCCGATGCTCGACTTGCCGGCTTCCTCAAGCCGGTAGTGCGAGAGCACGAGGTCTCCGAGGTCGACGACCTCCCCCGGGCTGTCGGTCGTCAGGCGCTTCTGGAGCACCTTGGCGAACTGGAACAGCGTCTCGGTCGCCGGCGGGATGTACGGCAGCGCTTGGCTGAGGAAGGCGTAGAGGCGGACGAAGCGGTCCAACGCCTTGCGGAGCTCCAGCCGTTGTTCGTACTCGATCTCCATGGCCGTCTCGTACGCCCGCTGCGTGGCCGTGGAGAGGATCGCGTGGCGCTTGGCCTCGTCCACCTCGTCCAGCGTGGCGAGCTGCTGCGCGAACGCCGCGAGCTCGTCGTCGTGGATCGCGCCGAAGGCGCGCACCGCGTCGGCGGCGTCGAAGAGCGTGTTCGGATCGGTCGGCAGCCCCTCGGTGCGACCGTAGTACGGCTCGAACGCCTTCTGGATCTCCTCCGTCGAGTTGCGGAAGTCGAGGACGTAGACGTCCTGCTTACCGCGGTGAGCGCGGTTCAGTCGCGACAGGGTCTGCACGGCGTTGACGCCGCCGAGCTTCTTGTCGACGTACATGCCGCAGAGCTTCGGCTGGTCGAAGCCGGTCTGGTACTTCTCGGCGACGACGAGGATCCCGTAGCCGGCCTTGTCGAACTCGTCCGGCAGCTTCGTCTCGGGCAGCGGCACGCCGCCGATCGCGTTCATCGCGGGCTCGGTGTAGGCCATCCCGACGTTGTCGGCCTCGGGGTTCGTGACCGTCACCTCGCCGGAGAACGCCACGAGCGTGCGGACGTCGTCGTGGCCGTGGCGCTCGATCTCCTGGTCGAGCGCGCGCTTCCACTGCACGGCCTCCTCGCGGCTCTCGCACACGACCATCGCCTTCGCGCGTCCCCCGAGCAGCGGCCGGACGACACGCCGGTAGTGGTCGACGACGACCGCCGCCTTCTGGCCCTTCACGTACGGGTGGAACTCGGCGAAGCGCGTCAGGCGGCTGGACGCCTTGCCGGACGGCACCTCGACGACCTCACCGGCCTTCGTTTCGAGCCGGCGCAGCTGGTCGTACGTCGTGTAGTTCGCGAGCACGTCGAGGATGAAGCCTTCCTCGATCGCCTGCCGCATCGAATACGTGTGGAACGCGTGGAGCTCGCCGTCCTGGCCGCGCTCGCCGAAGAGCTCGAGCGTCTTGCCCTTCGGCGTCGCAGTGAAGGCGAAGAACGAGATGTTCGGCTGGCGGCCACGGGCCGCCAGCCGTGCGAGCAGCGCCGGCGGGGTGCCGTCGTCCTCGTCGAGGTCGAGATCCTCGGGCTGCAGCCCGCCGAGCGTCTCCTTGAGGTCCGTCGCGGCCTCGCCGGTCTGCGACGAGTGGGCCTCGTCGACGACGACCGCGTAGGTGCGGTCCTTCAGCATCGCGTCGTCGAGGGCCTTCAGGACGTGCGGGAACTTCTGCAGCGTCGTGGTGACGATCTTCGCCCGCTCGGAGCGCAGCGCGGCGGTCAGCTCGGACGAGCCCTGCGTCACGCCGCGGACGACGCCGGCCACCTGCTCGAACTGCGCGATCTGGTCGCGCAGCTGCTTGTCGAGCACCCGCCGATCGGTGATGACGACGACTTTGTCGAAGACCTTCGTGTCGTCGCCGCGGTGCAGCGTCGACAGATCGTGGGCGAGCCAGGCGATCTCCTTCGTCTTGCCCGACCCGGCGGAGTGCTGGATCAGGTAGGTCTGGCCGGGTCCGTGAAGGCGGGCGTGGTTCTGGCAGGCGAGGACGACGTCCCACTGGTGGAAGCGCGGAAAGACGATGCCGGGACGCACGTTCTTGGCCGCCGGGTCGGCGGGCTCGACGTGGACGAACTTCTGGATCAGCTCGATCCAGCGGTCGCGGTCCCAGACCTGACGCCAGACGTAGGACGTCGGGTGGCCGTCGGGCACGCCGGGGTTCCCCTGCCCGCCCGGGTTGCCGGTGCCGGCGGAGCCCTGGTTGAACGGCAGGAACCGGGTCTTCGGGCCGTCAAGCCGCGTCGTCATGAACGCGAGCTGACTGTCGAGCGCGAAGTGCACGAACGCGCGCCTCCCGAGCAGCGTGTTCTTCGGGTCGCGGTCCTGCTGGTACTGCGCGACGGCGTCGGTCACGTCCTGTCCGGTCCAGACGTTCTTCAGCTCGGCGGTCGCCGTCGGCACGCCGTTGACGAACAGCACCAGGTCGAGCGACTGCCCCGACGCCGGATCGAACCGCACCTGCCGCACCGCCCGCAGCCGGTTGGCCGCGTACCGCTGCTCGACCTCGGGCCCGATCCCGTGCGCGGGACGCAACTGGAGGACCGAGAACGCGACCCCGCGTTCGGCGAAGCCGTTGCGCAGCACGTGGACGCTGCCGAACTTGTCGAGCTGGGCGGCGAGGCGCTTGAGGAGAGTGGCGCGGGCGGGGGCGTCGCCGCCCGCGAGCTTGACGAGGCGATTCCACGCCTTCGGCTGCGTCGCGGTGACGAACGCGACAACGTCGTCGGCGTAGAGCCCGAGGTGCGCGTCGTAGTCCTTCGGGTCGCCGGTGCGCCAACCGGCATCGGCGAGCTCCGCGACGATGAGGGCCTCGAAGGCCGACTCGCTGTGGTCGAGCGGGGACATCAGCGGTCGACCTGGTTGGCAACCAGGGTTACCATCGGTCTCATGGCAACCCGTCCGATCGTCACGTTGCGCGAGCCCGCGTACGAGGGCTCGTACGAGGTCGCCGAGCAGCGCGCGGACGGCTCCCTGGTGCTGGAGCCGACCGGCGAACGACTCTCGGACGTGATCCGGGAGACGGAGGGCAAGGTCTTCCGGGACGAGGAGTTCGTCGCGCACCTGGAGCGGGTGGCGGCCACCGTCGACGACCTGCCGCCGGACGACGAGCCCGCCGCCGCGTAGGCGTGCCGACGTACGAGGCGCTCGCGCGATTCGAGCGCGACCTGCGCCGGCTCCCTCGCGAGGCCCGCGCTGCGTTCCTGGCGATGCTTCCGCTCTTCATCGCAGCACTCCGCGCTTCGCCGCCGAACTTCCCGCCGAACCTTCGCGTCAAGCGCGTGCAGGGCACCGACGGCATCTGGGAGACCACCTTCGCCGCCGACGGCCGGGCGACGTTCGAGTACGGCCCCGAGATCGACCCGGGCTCGCCCCACGTGATCTGGCGACGCGTCGGGACGCATGACGTCCTCCGCGAGCCGTAGCGACGAGCGGGTCACGACGACAGCACCTCCGGCCGCTCGCCCTCGCGGACAGCGGCGAGGGACTCGGCCATCCGGGACTCGCTGAGCTTGGTGACGTCGAGCCTGCCGGTGACCGCTTCGGTGATGAGAGCGTCGCGGTACTCGTCGAGGCGCTGGACCAACCCTTCGACCTCTTCGCGCATTCGTTCTCCGCGGCGAGCGATCGCGTCGACTTCTGTGGTGATCGCGGACTGCGCGTCCCAGTCGAGCATTGGAACCCGGGTCGCCGCGAGGCGCTCTGCAGGGAGGTGAAGGATCGTCGAGCCGGTGCCGTCTGCCGCAAAGTCGCCACGCTCGCTCGCCAATCGAAGTGCCCACATCAGGAAGCGGGGCGAGTCCGAGTTGCGCGGACGCACGCGCATCAGCGCCTTCTGAAAGTAGATGTCCGCCGCCTGCCCTCCCCATACCGCGCAGCGGCCGGGTTGTCCGCCCTCGCAGACGAGCAAGTCACCTGGTTCGAGCGAGAACCGCTTGCGGTCTGACTCAGAAAACGACATCGTTTTCAGGTCACCGAGCTCTATCCGATCCCATTGAACGTTCGCGTTCCTCAGGTAGCGGCTTGCGTTTCCTGCCTCGAAACGCTTCTCGTCAAGCATCTTTCCGAGCTGCACGTCGAACCGATAGCTGATTCGACCTCGAGCGGCCCCGTCCGTCAGCTCTGCGAAGCGCGCGACGGCTTGGTTCGCCGAAAGCTGCCCGTAGGACCGCACGACTTCTACGAGCTCCTCGATCACCCTGCACTCTCGGTCAAGGAACGCTGCAACTGCAGCCTGCTGCGGAAAGGGGAGATGTGGAACCTCGGTCGCCAGGTACGCCCCGACGTCCAGGTTCTGGATTCCGGTGTTCTGTTTCGTGCAAGCGCTTGCGTAGCCCTCTACGTAGAGAGCGCGGTGCAAGTAGGCCAGGTATCGGGAATTGAATCCGCGAGCCGGGCGAAGCACGGACACGAAGTTTGAGGTGATCGCCTGCTCATCACGCTCCCATCTCACGACCCGACCGACATTGGTGCGCTCTCCGCCTCCGCTTTTCTCCAGTAGGAGGTCCCCGAAACGAAGTGCCCGGGTCCGAATCAAGCTCGTTTGAATCGATCGTCGTGTCCCCGACGCCTTGAGTGTCAGCTGCCGATAGTTGAAGTCGGCGACTCGAACGACGGTTACGTCGAAACCCGACCCCGAGGGCTCGTCTCCCCATAGGCCACCAACCACGCTGGCCACCGTTCTCTTCAGCTGCATCACACCATCACCTCCTCGAGCAGCTCCCGAATCCGCTTCGCCCGCGCCCGCAACTCCGCCTTGATCTCCTCGCTCGGTCGCGGCGGCGTGTATCTGTAGAAGAGTCGCGTGAACGGGATCTCGTAGCCGACCTTGCCTTCCGGGTCGGTGACCCACGCGTCGGGGACGTGCGGGAGGACCTCGCGGTCGAGGTAGTCGGCGACGTCGTCGGTGAGGGGGACGTTCTCGGTGTCGCGCAGGTCGGGGTCGGCGACGACGCCCTTCTTGTCGCGGATCGGGTCGAGGTCCGGGTCGCGGGTCAGGCAGCGGGCGACCAGCGGCTTCAGGAGGCCCGCGGCCGGCCTTGCCACCCCGCTCGCGTCCAGCGCGTCGCGGATCGCCGCGCGGCACGCCGCCTCGTCCGCGAATGCACCTTCCGGCATCGTCCCGAGCGCCGCCACGGCCGCGTCGCGGTCGTCGCCGAGCTTCCCCACCGGCTTGTCGTCCGCCACGCCCGCCCACGTCTCCGCGTCGACCTGCCACCGCGCACGCAGCGGCCGGTCGACCGTGATCGTGCGGTAGCCGAACTGCTCGTTCGGGACGAGCTTCACCTGGTCGCCCTCCTCGAGCGCACCGTGCAGGCGGGTGACCTCGGCGATCTGGTCGTCGGTGAGGTAGCGGCGCTTCTCGCCCAGGTTCTTGCGCATCTTCGTCCACGTCTCGCGGGCATCGATCAGCTGGACGTGGCCCTGGCGCTCCGGGGCCTTGCGGTTCGTCACGAGCCACACGTAGCTCGCGATGCCCGTGTTGTAGAAGAGCTGCTCCGGCAGGGCGACGATCGCCTCGAGCAGGTCGTGCTCCAGCAGGTAGCGGCGGATCTCGGACTCGCCCGAGCCCGCCGCGCCGGTGAAGAGCGGCGAGCCGTTGTGGACGATCGCCAGCCGCCCGCCGCCCTCCTCGGGCGTGCGCATCTTCGACAGCAGGTGCATCAGGAACAGCAGCTGACCGTCGGACTTGCGCGGGAGGCCCGGGCCGAAGCGGCCGTCGAAGCCGAGCGACTCGTGCTCGTCGCGGACGGCCTCCTCGACCTTCGACCAGTCGACGCCGAAGGGCGGGTTGGCGATGCAGTAGTGGAAGCGCTCGCCGGCGTGGCCGTCGTTCGACAGGGAGTTGCCGTGGACGATGTGACTCGCGTCCTGGCCCTTGATGAGCATGTCGCCGAGGCAGATCGCGTACGACTCCGGGTTCAGCTCCTGGCCGTGCAGTTTGACGTCGGCGTCCGGGTTGTAGCGATGGATCTGCTCCTCCATCTCGGACAGCATCCCGCCGGTCCCGCACGCGCAGTCAAAGACGCGGCGACGGACGCCGGCCTGCGTCAGGACGTCCTCGTCGCCGTCGAGCAGCAGGTTGACCATCAACCGCACGACCTCGCGAGGGGTGTAGTGCTCGCCCGCGGTCTCGTTCGATGCCTCGGAGAAGCGCCGGATCAGCTCCTCGAAGATCGCGCCCATGTCGGCGTTCGAGACACGGTCGGGATGCAGGTCGACGTCGCAGATCCGGCCGATCACCTTGTAGAGCAGGTTTGCGTCCTTCAGCCGCGGGATGTGCGACTCGAAGTCGAACTTGTCGATCGCCTGTCGGGCGAGGACGGAGTACCCGTCGATGTACGCGTCGAGCTGGTCGGCGATGCTCCCCGGGTCGTTCAGCAGCTGGTGGAACCGCAGCGGATGGCGGTTGAAGAACTGGAGCTTCGCGGTCGACCGCAACGCGCCTTCCGGGTGGTCGATCCCCATCTGCTCGAGCTCCACGGCCTTCGCGATCACGTTGTCGCGGGTCGGCTCGAGCATCTGGTCGAGGCGACGCATCACCACCAGCGGAAGGACGACCTTGCCGTAGTCGGACTGCTTGTAGTCGCCGCGCAGCAGCTCCGCGACCGACCAGATGAGGTTGGCGTGGTTGCGGACCTCGGCGTCCTTGGCGACGCTGCGGTCGTCGACGCTCGGAGCGGAAGAGGTCACCGAGGATCCCCCCCCCCCGCGATCGGGTCCGCGGCCTGCAAGTCCTCTCCGAAACCGGCTCCACCGTTCGCCGGTCCGGTTGGAGCCATCGCCCATCGACCAGCCACTCCGTGCCCACGCATGAAGCGGACCCTAGTGCGTCGCTGCTTCGACGACCAAGCGCGGGACCGCGGATGGCCGGACAGCCGAATCGCCGGCGGTCGCCCGACCGGTCACCGGGCCGTCGCGCGCGAGAGCCCAACCGGCGCTCGCGCCGGGCTGACTGGCCGCCCCCGCTAGCGTTGCCTCCGATGAGCGCCTCCGTCCCCGGACTCCCCATCGTCACCACCGGCTCGGGCGCCGTGCGCGGGACGGCGTCGGACGGGATCGCGGCCTTCAAGGGCATCCCGTACGCGGCGGCGCCGGTCGGGCCGCGGCGCTTCGCGGCGCCCGAGCCGGCGGCTCCGTGGGCGGACGTCCGCGACGCCACCGCGTACGGCCCGACGCCGCCCAAGCCCGCGTACCAGCCGCCGTTCGACACGATGCTGAGCGACCCGATGATCGCGGGCGACGACGTGCTGAACCTCAACGTCTGGACGCCGGAGGATCGCCTCGACGGCGGCGGTGACCCGCTCCCCGTGCTGTTCTGGATCCACGGCGGCGCGTTCCGCGCGGGCACCGGCGCGGTCGGCACGTACGACGGCAGCGCGTTCGCTCGCGACGGCGTCGTCTGCGTGACGATCAACTACCGCCTCGGGATGGACGGCTTCGGCGCGCTGCCCGACGCGCCGCCCAACCGCGGGCTGCTCGACCAGCTCGCGGCGCTGCGCTGGGTCCGCGACGAGATCGCGGCGTTCGGCGGCGATCCCGCACGGGTCACGATCGCCGGCGAGTCGGCCGGCGCGATGAGCGCCGTCACCCTGCTCGCCGCGCCCGCCGCGCGCGGGCTGTTCCACGGCGTGATCGCGCAGAGCGGCGCCGGCCACCACGTGCAGACGGAGGAGAGCGCGCGCCGGGTCGCCGAGGAGCTCGGCCGGCGGCTCGAGGTCGAGCCCACCGCCGCCGGCTTCGCGACGGTCCCGATCGACGACTTCATCGCCGCGCAGCTCCTGCTGTCGACCGAGGTCTCGTCGACCGACCGGCTGGCGTGGGGCGACGTCGGCCTGGACGGGATGCCGTTCGAGCCGGTGATCGGCGGCGAGGCCGTGCCCCGCCGGCCGATCGACGCGCTGCAGGACGCCGCCGGCGACGCGGTGTCCGACGACGACGCGCCCCCGGTGCGGCTGCTGATCGGCACCAACGCCGAGGAGTACCGCTTCTGGCTCGTGCCGCTCGGGCTCCTCCCCCACGTCACGGCCGAGACGCTGCCGTTCGCGGGCGACGCCTACCGCCTGCCCGCCGAGAGCGCCGAGGCGTACCTCGACGCGGCCACGCCCGGCGACGGCCTCGAGGCCCTGATCTCCGACTGGTTCTTCCGCGTTCCCGCGATCCGCGCCGCCGAGGCCCGCTGGGGCGGCCCCGCGCCGACCCACGTCTACGAGTTCCGCTGGCGCTCCCCGGTGCTCGACGGCGAGCTCGGCGCCGCGCACGCGGTGGAGATCGCGTTCGCGTTCGACACCACCCGGGTCGAGAGCGGCTGGGGCATGATCGGCCCGGACGCGCCCCAGGAGCTCGCCGACGAGATGCACGCGGCCTGGGTCGCGTTCGTCGCCGACGGCGATCCCGGCTGGCCGGCCTACGACCCCGCGCGGCGCGCGGTCCGGATCTTCGGCGGCGACGGCGGCCGCGACGTGGTCGAGGACGACCCGCACGGCGCCCGCCGCGAGGTCTGGGACGGGCTGCGCTGACGGGAGCCTCCGGGGCCCGCACCGGAGGCCACCGGACGGCGCCGCCCGCTGCGACGATGCGGTCGTGACGTCCCGCCCCGCCATCGCGGCTCCCGAGGCCGGCCCTCCCGGTCCGGGCGGTCCCGTCGTTCGGGATGCCCCCGACAGCGCCGTTGCCGACGCAGCCGGTCCCGTCGTCCTCTGTGCCCCCGACAAGCTGCGCGGGGCGGTCGACGCCGCCGGCGCCGCCCGGGCCCTGGCGGAGGGGGTCCGCGAGGCCGGAGGCCGGCCGATCCTCCTGCCCGTCGCCGACGGCGGCGAGGGCACGCTCGACGCGGTCCTGGCGTGCGGGCTCGGGCGGGCCGCGTCCGTCCCGGCGCGCGACGCGCACGGCGGGGCGATCGTGGCCCGGATCGCGGTGCTCCACGACCGGGGTGCCGCCGCGCACGGCGAGGCCGCTCCGGAC
>NZ_JBFAPC010000164.1:0-12409 GCF_040675535.1 Patulibacter sp. NPDC049589
GCCCGGGGCCGGAACGCGTCTGGCGGGGGCCTCCACGACGGCGTCGCGGTGTCGGTCGACGTGGAGCGCGCGTCGTGACGGCCGACCATCCCGCCGGTGACCGCCGTCACGAGGACGTCACAGCGACCGGCGACGAGGTCCGCGACCATCGTCCGATGGTCCCCGAGACCCTTTCCCGCCCTGCCTGGCCCGGCACGGCCGCCCGCGCCGAGGGCCGCACCCTGCGCTTCGGCCACATGGGCTGCCACGCCGTCGTGCCCGGCAACACGATCGCGTCGATCGAGCACGCCGCCACGCTCGGGGTCGACGTCGTGGAGTTCGACGTCCTGCCCTGCCCCGACGGCCGGCTCCGCCTGGCGCACGACCCGGGGGACCTCGCCGCCCGTCCCGACGCGCCCACGTACGACGAGGCGCTGGACCGCCTGCGCGAGCCGGACCTCGCCCACCTCGGCATCAACGTCGACGCGAAGGTCCCGGGCTGCGAGGAGCGGATCGCCACGCCGCTGCGCGACCGCCGCATGACCGACCGCGTGATCGTCTCCGCGATGGAGGTCCCGACCCTGCGCGAGCTGCGGCGGATCGACCCCGGCGTCCGCCTCGGGCGCTCGATCCCCCGGGTCTCCCGCGACTGGTACGCCAACCCGTGGACGCGCGTCCCGACGATCGGCATGATCCTCGCGGCGCGCCGCTATCTGCCGCCGCTGATGGTCCGCGAGCTCCGGGCCGGCCGCATCGACGCCGTGATGGCCCACTGGTCGCTGGTCACGCCCACCACGGTCCGCCGGATCACGGCCCACGGCGAGCTCTACGTCTGGACGGTCGACGACGCCGACCAAGCCGCAGCGATCGCGGCGCTGGGCGTCACGGGCATCACCTCGAACGACCCGCGCCTGCTGCGCTGGTGAATCGAGCGGCGGGCCGACGCGGGCGTCAGTCCTGCCGGCGACGCCGGCGGTCGTACCGCCGCCAGACCTCGTCGTAGACCTCGTGGGCGGCGAAGAACGGCGCGAGCTCCTCCTCGTCGCCCCAGCCGTACCCGTCGAGCATCCCCCGCACGACGTCCGGGCCGGCGCCGCGGTTGCGCAGGGCGATGACGAAGCCCGCCACGTCCCAGTGGACCGGCCCGCGGAGGGTGTCCTCGAAGTCGTTCCAGACGAGGCCGCTCGGCGTGTGGAGCAGGTTGCTGAGCGACGCGTCCCCGTGCAGCGCCTGCACCGGGAGGTCCGACGCGAACACCACGTCGCGGAGCGCGTCCAGGCGCGCGCCGAGCGCCGCGACCGCGGCGGACTCCGCGTCGTCCGCGGGGCGGAGCCGGCCGAGCAGGCGCCCGATGTCCTCGCGCAGGCCCGCCATGCCGGCCAGGTCGCCGTCGAACGGGCGCAGCGCGTCGTGCAGGTCCCGCAGCGCGCGACCGAGCCGGCGGGGGTCGTCGATCGTGGTCCGCCCGACGTCGGGGACCCACGTCACGAAGGTCATCCACAGGCCGTCGTGGTGGTGCGGGCCCGGCGGGATCGACGGGCTCGGGGCGACGGCCAGGCCGGAGGGCGCGAGGTGCTCGAGCACCGAGACCTCGCGCCGCAGCCAGCGTGACGGATCGTCGTGGAGCGCCACCGTCCCGGACATCACGCGGGCGACGACCGGGGCGGGACGCAGGTGGACCAGCACGTTGCTCCCGGAGGAGACGACCTCGGCCGCGTCGTGCGCCAGCGCGTGCGCGTCCGCGACCGCCTCTGCGGCCGCCAGGGCCCGTCGATCGAGGTCGCTCGCCATCCGGGCAATCTCGCAGACGCTCCCGCCGCCGGCGCGGGGGCGTCGTGCACGCCGTCCGCACCAATTCCGTGACGCCTCCGGGGGTGCGCCGTAGTGTCCCCATGAGCGAGTCAGCCACCGCCGTGCTGCCGTCGGCCATGACGCGAACCCCGCCACTCGACGTCGAGGCGCTGTGGCGCTCCTGCGCCGACGACCTCCACGCCTACGCCTGCACCGTCGTGCGGGACCCGTCGGCCGCCGAGGAGGTCGTCGCGACGACGTTCGAGCGGGCCCTGCGTCGCCGCGGCCGCTTCGACCCCCGCCGCGGCGAGCCGCGCGCCTGGATCTTCGGGATCGCGCGCAACGCCGCGGTCGACGAGCTCCGGCGCCGGGGGCGAGGGGCCGAGCTGACCCACGACCCACCGGACACGGCGGTCCCCGACCACGCCGACGCGCTGGCGGAGCGCGAGGAGGCCGCACGCCGCGCCTCCACCGTCGCCCGCGCGATCGACGCCCTGCCCGGCCGCGACCGGGAGCTCGTGGCGCTGAAGTTCCACGCCGGGCTCACCAACGCCGAGATCGCCCAGGTCCTCGGCATCTCGACCACCAACGCGGGCAGCCGCCTGCACCGCGTCCTCACCACCCTCCGGGAGTCCTGCCGTGCTGCGCTCTGAGCCCCGCCTCGATCCCGATGTCGTCGACGAGCTGGACCGCCTCGACGCCGCCCTCCACGCCGCCGCGTCCGACGACGCCGACCCGCCGCTGGACGACCTCGACCGCGAGCTGCGGGCCCTGGTCGCCGACGTCCGCGCCGGCCGCCCCGAGCTCGACGTCGGCGCGCGGATGCGGATCGAGGAGCGCGTCCAGGCCGCCAAGGCCGCTCCGCCGCGCCGGACGTTCGGGTCGCGGATGCCGGCCGACCGCCGGTGGCGCGCCGGGCTGGCCGCCGCGGTGGTCGTCGCCGTGGCGCTCCCGGTGGGGGTGGCCGTGCGCGGCGGATCCTCCTCGGGGACGGGCGACTCCGTGACGTCGGCGGTCGCGCTGTCCGCGGACCCGGGCACGCAGGAGGGCCCGGCGAGCGCCGCGCCCTCCGCAGGATCGGGGGACTCCGCGACCTCGTCCGGCTCCTCCGCCGGCAGCGCCGCCTCGTCGGCCTCCGCGAGCGGGCTCCGCAGGCTCTCGCGGGAGTCCGGCACGATCGACCTCCAGTCCCGCTCCGGGTCGGCGACGGCCGACAGCGCCGCGCCCTCCACCACCTCGATCGCCCCCGCCCCCACCAAGCAGGCCCCGCTGGACGCCAAGCGCCGCGTGATCCGCGACGTCGACCAGACCGTGCGCGTCGAGCCGGGCCAGGTCGCGCGCTCCGCCGAGCGGGTCACCACGATCGTCCAGGACGCCGGCGGCTACCTGGCCTCGTCCCAGATCCGCGAGCGCGGCGCGCGGGCCGGCGGCACCTTCCAGGTCGTGGTGCCCACCGGCCGCCTCGACGCCACCGTCGCGGCGCTGTCGAGGATCGGCCGCCCCGTCCGCCTGCAGCGGTCCTCCACGGACGTCACGGACCAGGCGGCGTCGCTGGCCGACCAGCTCGCCGACCTGCGGGCCGACCGGTCCGCGGCGCGGCTCCAGCTGGCGAAGACCGTCGACCCGGCCAGGCGCGCCGCGCGCCGCCGGGAGCTGAACCTCCTGAGCTCCCGCGTCGCCGCCCTCCAGGGCCAGGTCGACCAGCTGCGCAGCCAGACCGCCACCTCGCGGATCGACCTGCGGCTGACGACGACGAAGGCCGCCGAGGACGAGCCGGTCCCGGTGGCCGACGACGACTCCTGGGGCATCGGTGACGCCTGGGGCGACGCCGGCCGCGTGCTCGAGGTCGGCGGCGGGGTCCTCCTGATCGGCGGCGTGATCGTCCTGCCCCTAGCGGCCCTCGGCGGCCTGGGTCTCGTGATCCGCCGTCGCGCCGCCGCCCGCCGCCGCGAGGCCGTGATCGACCAGGCCTGACGGCCCGGGACCCCGGGGCCGGGTCGCCGCGGCGCGGTGGCGAGGGCCGCGGTCGATCGTCGGCCAGGGGGTGTCCGGTTTCGACCGGGGGTCCGGGGGGCCGCGGGGCGCGCGGTCGATCGTCGGCCACGGGGTGTCCGGTTTCGACCGGGGGTCCGGGGGTCGCCCGGCTCCGTCCTGCCTGCCGCGTCCGTCCCCGCGCCCACCGGCCCGGCCCCGACCCCGCCGCCGCGGCCCTCGAAGCGGTCCGGCCGGCCGAGGACGGCACCGCCCGGGCTCCACACGGATGTCGGAACCCCCAGGAACCGTCCGTCCAGGTGTGTCCAGACGTCACACGAAGGGGTCCGGACGTCCGGGCAATTCGTCGCGTTCGACCGTTGTGTGTGGTAATCACATGGGGTGGGCGCCACCGAGCATCAGATCAACGACATCGATCCGACGCTCGAGCTGCTCGGCCGGGTCCCGGTCTTCGAGACGCTCGGGGCCGACGATCTCCAGCGGGTCGCGGAGGTCGCCGTCCCCCGCCGGTTCTCACCGCAGCAGGTGATCTTCCGGGAGAACGACAAGTCGGACACGTGCTACGTCGTCAAGGAGGGCCACTGCCGCGCGGTGCGCCACCACCCCGACGGCCGCGCCATCACCCTCGCTCACTTCGGCGTCGGCGACATCTTCGGCGAGCTCGCGATGTTCGACACCGACCGCCGCTCCGCCACCGTCGAGGCGCTCGACCGCGTCCAGGCCCTCGCGATCCTCGCCGGCGACATGCGTCGCCTGATGCGCGAGCACCCGGACATCTCCGCCAAGCTCGTCGTCTCGCTGGGCCGCCGCCTTCGCGAGGCCAACGAGCGCCTCTCGCGCCAGTCCTTCCAGACCGTGCAGTCCCGTGTCGCGGGCGTCATGACCCGCCTCGTCGAGCAGGCCCGCGAGGAGGGCAACGAGGAGGCCGAGGTCGAGATCCGCATCACGCAGGCGGACATCGCCCAGCTGGCCGGCAGCTCCCGCGAGTCCGCCAGCCGCTTCCTCGCGGTGCTCGAGCGCGCGGGCGTCCTCAAGCAGGGCCGGGGGCGCATCCTCGTGCACGATCCGGCGGCGTTGGACCGCTACGTGTACTGATGGCGGGGCGCAGGCGGGGCCGGCGATCCGGCCGCGCCGCCAAGGACCCGGCGTCCGGCCGACCGGCCGACGCGCCCGCCGCCGACGGCTCGGCGAAGCAACAACCGCAGCAGGGCACCGGCGGGGCGCAGGCCTCGGGCGGTCCCGCGCGCTCCGGGCGGCGGCGTCGCCGTGGCGGTCGCGGCGGGCGGGGCGGGGGCGGCGGGAGCCTACCGCCGGCCGAGAAGGAGTTCTCGTGCGGCGGCGTCGTCGTGCGCGACGGCTCCTGCCTGGTCATCAACCCCGTTCGGCCGGACGGCCGCACCATCGCGACGTTGCCGAAGGGCCACCCCGAGGAGGGTGAGGACCCGCCGACCGCCGCCCTGCGCGAGATCTGGGAGGAGACGTCCGTCTCCGCCTCGATCACGGCCCGCCTGGGCGAGGTCGTCTACTGGTACCAGCGCGAGGGCAAGCGGATCCGCAAGACCGTGCGCATGTACCTCTGCGCGCACGTCGAGGGCGAGCCGATCGCCGACGGCTTCGAGGTCACCCGCGCTTACTGGATGCCGCTCGAGCAGGCGCTCGACGAGCTCGCCTTCCCCGGCGACCGCGAGATGGTCGCCCAGGCCATGGCGCGCACGTCCGGCGGCCGCTGAGCCGCGCGGCGGGCCCGGCCGACACCCCGGGACGGCGTCCACGGGCGCCCGTGGACGGTCGTCGCGTCGCCACGACACCCCGTGCCGATCGGGTGGATTGCGTGCAGACCATCGCCCGGAGGCCCACTGGCCGTTAGGGTTCCGTCGGCATGCAGGTCCTGAACTTCTACTCCCGCATCTTCGCCGACCAGCTGAAGCGGGGCCGCAAGACCGCCACGATCAGACTGGGCGACAAGTCCCACAAGTACCGCAAGAACCAGGCGGTCCTCGTGACGATCGGGTACCAGTTCTCCCCGCGCGAGAAGATCTTCGACGCGGTCATCGACGCCGTCGAGGTCAAGCGTGTCCGCGATCTCTCGCCGCGCGACATCGAGCACGACAATCCGGAGTTCCGCCGGCACGACGAGCTCATCCACTTCCTCGAGCAGATCTACGGACGCACGGTGACGCAGGACGACATCGTCACCGTCGTGCGCTTCAGCCAGATCATCTCGAGCCCGCCGGGCTACACCGACGCCCGTCTGGGCATCGGCGGCGCCCAGAACTAGGCGGGCGGCGCCAGGCGTCCGTGGACGCTTCGGATCTGGGAGGTGGGCGGGCCCGTGTCGGGGAACGACGTTCGGCAGTGCGGGTGCACACCTCTCACGTCGCCCGCACCGACCTCCTCGGTCCACGAACACCTGGCGTCCACCCGCGCGTCGTCCGGGCTCTGTCGTCCGTTCGTCTACCGCGCCTCGCCCGGGCCGACCAGCCGCGACAGGACGATCTGCGAGCGCGTGCGGATGACCTGGCCGTCGCGCTGGAGGTCCCGGATCAGGCGCTCGAGGTCGAGGTTGTCGCGGGTCCGGACGCGGGCGATGGCGTCGGGCTCGCCCGTGACGCTCCAGGCCTCGACGACCTCGGGGCGGACCCGCAGCGACGCCGCGACCTCGTCGAGCTGGACGGCGGGGCCGTAGAAGAGCTCGATCAGGGCCTCCGTCTGGTACCCGAGGGCGCCGTGGTCGATCGTGGCGGTGAAGCCCCGCAGCACGCCTGACGCGCGGAGCCGGTCGATCCGCCGCTTGGCCGATGGCGCGCTCAGCGAGACCCGGGCGGCGACGTCGTCGTAGGTCCTTCGCCCGTCCTCGAGGAGCAATGAAAGGATCCGCCGGTCGATGTCGTCCACGCGTTCGATTCTTTCACGAATTCGATGCAGAATGGCATCGACATGGGGTGAATTGGTCCGTAGCGTGTCCCCCATCGCCATGAACCTCGAACTCCCCCCGGTGCCCACCCGTCGCCCGCTCGCGCGGGTGCTGTTCGACGAAGCGCACCGAGAGGCGTGGACGATCCGCCCCGACGTGGCGCGGCAGATGCAGCCGTCGCACCCCGAGGACTCCTCCTACGCGCAGGCCGCCGAGCGGCTGCGGCGCTGGGACCTGGACGTCCGGGCGCACACCACGGGGCTCCTCACCCCCGAGGTGCTCGCCGACGTCGACGTGCTCGTCATCGCCCACCCGTCGGAGCCCCGGTGGGAGCGGACCGTCCCGGGCGACGGTCCGCTCCTGCACCCGGACGAGATCGAGGCCATCCACGCGCACGTCGCCGCGGGCGGCGGGCTGCTCGTGATGGCGGAGGAGGAGCACGACAAGTACGGCAACAACGTCGCCGAGCTGCTCGCGCCGTACGGCATCGCCGTTCGCAACGAGGTCGTCTCCGACTACGCGCGCCACCACCGCGCGCCGCACTGGATCCTCGCCGCGCCGGCCCGCGGCGCCCAGGGCCGGATCGACGGGGTCGACCTGCTGGCGGGCGTCTCCTCGGCCTGCTTCTACCGGGCGGCGACGCTCGACCTCTCCGGCGACGCCCGCGCCCTGCTGCGCACCGCCTCGACCGCGTCGACGCCGGACGCCCCGCTCGCCGCGGTCGCGACCGCCGGCCTGGGCCGCGTGGCGGTCCTCGGCGACTCCGACCTCTTCGGCGACGACTGCCTGGCGGACGGCGACCACGAGGCGCTGCTGCGCAACCTCGCCTCCTGGCTCGCCACGCCCTCGATGGCGGACGAGGACCTGGGCGCCCCGTCGCCCGCGCACGCCGATCCCGCCTGGGCGTCGCTGGTCGGCGCGGTCGAGGCGCTGCGCCTGCTCCAGCGCCCCGACGGCGCTCTGGCGTCGCCCGACGACGCCGGCTCCGCCGCCCAGGCCGCCGGCCACGTCCGCGACGTGGTCGCCGCCGTGGAGGCGCTCGCCCCGCACCTGCCCCACCAGGCCGCGTACCTGGAGGCCGTCGTCGCCGACCTGCGCCGGTGGGCCGCCGAGGGCTTCGGCGTGCCGGACTTCGGCGTCTCGCTCGAGGCCTTCCGCCCGGACCTCGAGCGCCGCGACGGCGTCGAGCACCTCGTGCTGTTCCCGATGTACAAGCAGAACGGCTCGCGCGACACCGCGTTCGAGGCCCTGCTCGTCCGGGTCCCGTGGCCGGAGTGGCTCGCCCACCTGGAGCGCGAGCGCTACGACAACGAGAAGTTCGTCCCGGTCACGTTCGTCGACCACACCTCGGGCTACGACTCGGAGTGCGCGGTCCTCTTCCCGGAGACGGTCTCCGTCGCCGAGCGCGCCGCCAACCACTTCGGCGGCATCTTCTGCGACCGCGAGGCCGAGCGCTTCCGCCGCACCGTCACCGCCGCCGCGGGCATCCTGCGGCTGGACCTGCCGCCGGACGTCGCGGCGCTGTGCACCTCGCAGCGGGCGGCGCAGGACGCGTACCTGCTCTGGGACCTCGTCCACGACCGCGCCCACAGCCACGGCGACCTGCCGTTCGACCCGTTCATGATCCGCCAGCGGATGCCGTACTGGATGTACGCGCTGGAGGAGCTCCGCTGCGACCTGACGGCGTTCGGCGAGGCCGTGCTGCTCGAGGAGCAGGGCGTCGCCGTCGCCCGCGACGCCCAGCGCGCGATCCTGCTGGACCGGCTCTTCCGCTTCCCGGTCACCGGCACGCGGATGCGCAACTACGACGGCCTCGGCGGCCAGCTGCTGTTCGCCTACCTGCACCGCACGGGGCGCGTGCACTGGACCGACAACCGCCTGGCGATCGACTGGGACCACGTCGCCGAGGGGGTCCTGGAGCTCCGCACCCTCGTCGAGGACCTCTACCGCGAGGGCATCGACCGCACGAAGCTCGGCCACTGGCGCGCGGCGCACGCCCTGGTCGCGACGTACGTCCCGCCGGCCGCGGGCTCCGTCTGGGCCTCGCAGCCGCTGGCCGAGGTCGAGGACCCGCGCGTGCACGTCGACGAGGTGCTCGACGACGAGTTCCCGCTCTCGATCTTCTACACGTCGCTGCGCCTGAAGATGCAGCCGGCACTGGAGCGCCCGTCGCGCACGGCCGCGCCTGCGACGATCGCTGCATGAAGGGCTTCGCCTCCGACAACTACGCGGGCGTCCACCCCGAGGTCCTGGCGGCGATCGCCGAGGCCAACGTCGACCACGCGGTCGCCTACGGGGAGGACCCGTGGACGCAGCGGGCCGAGGGGCTGCTGCGCGACCACTTCGGGCCGTCGGCGCGCTCCTGGCTCGTCTTCAACGGGACGGGCGCCAACGTCCTGGCCTTCCGGGCGCTCTGCCGCCCGTGGCAGGGGGTGATCTGCGCCGAGACCGCCCACGTCAACGTCGACGAGGGCGGCGCTCCCGAGGCGATGGGCGGCACCAAGCTCCTGACGCTGCCGACGCCCGACGGCAAGCTCACGCCGGAGCTCGTCGACCGCCACCTGACCCGCGTCGGCGACGAGCACGCGGTCCAGCCGCGCGTCGTCTCGGTGACCCAGAGCACGGAGCTCGGCACGCGCTACGAGCCCGGCGAGCTGCGCGCCCTGGCCGACCACGCCCACGCGCACGACCTGCTGCTGCACGTCGACGGCTCCCGCCTGGCCAACGCCGCGGCCGGCCTCGGCGTGCCGCTGGCGGCCACGTCGACCGACCTGGGCGTCGACGCGCTCTCCTTCGGCGGCACGAAGAACGGGCTGCTCGGCGCCGAGGCGTTCGTGCTCCTGAACGACGACATCGGCGAGGGCGCCACCTACCTGCGCAAGCAGACGCTGCAGCTCGCGTCGAAGGGCCGCTTCCTCGCCGCCCAGGTCATCGCGCTGCTCGAGGGCGACCTCTGGCGCACGAGCGCCGCGCACGCCAACGCGATGGCCGCCCGCCTGGCCGCCGCCGTCGAGGGCGTCCCCGGCGTCACGCTCACGCAGCGCGTGCAGGCCAACGCGGTCTTCGCGCTCCTGCCGGACGGCGTGGCCGACCGCCTGCGCCAGGACGCCCGCTTCTACACCTGGGACGAGTCGACCGGCGAGGTCCGCTGGATGTGCTCCTGGGACACGACCGAGGCGGAGGTCGACGCGTTCGCCGCGCGGGTCGCGGCGCTCTGCGACGCGGTGGTCGTCGCGGACTGACGCGACCCGGGGGACCGCTCGCGGCTCTCGGCGGTGGCGCCGTCTCCGCCGCCGAGCGGTTCGGTCGCGCCGTCGCGGCGCCGTCCCGGGCGACACGCCGCCTCGGGCCCGCCGGGCCCGATCCGCCGCTCAGTCGCCGAGGTCCCCGACGGCCGCGGCGATCGTCCGCAGCAGCTCCGGGTTCGTCCGGTAGCGGCGGAAGCGCCCGTCGCGTTCGAGGATCAGGAGGCCGGTCTTGCGCAGGACCTTCAGGTGCTCCGACACGCTCGGTCCCGTGAGATCGGAGGCCGCGACGAGGTCGCCGGCCGCCTGCGGGGCCGCGAGGCACGCGCGCAGCAGTCGGCGACGCTCCTCGTGGGCCAGCGCCCGGAGCAGCTCGGTGAGGTCGTCGTCGGTCAGCGTTGGATCAGGGTGACACGGTTGCCCGCCGGGTCGTCGACCTGGGCCTTCACGACCCAGCCGTTGTCGGTGGGCGGCATCACGACGGCGCCCCCGCCGGCCTCGGCGGCTGCGACGGCGGCGGCGACGTCGTCGACCACGACCCCGACGGTCAGGGACCCCTCGTCAGCCTCGACGATCGCCCCGTCGGGCGTGCCCTCCGGGGTGCGGACCAGGGCGTAGCCCGGGCCCTTCACGTCGATCTCCCAGGCGAAGACGCTCCGGTAGAAGCCGTGGAGCCGGTCGACGTCCGGGCCGGCGATGTCGAAGTGGGCGAGGCCGCCGGCGGGGTGATGGGAATCGGACATGCGCGCAGTATTTCGGAAGGTTCCGAAATATGCAAGGTGCGAAGGTCTCGACGGATCGGCGCCCGGATCCGCCGGTGGCCCCGGGGCCCAGCCGATCCGCGGTGGCGTCCGCCGTTGCATCGTCACGCCGCTAGCGTTCCGCGCATGGCCTCCGCGACCCCGTCCGCCCGCATCGCGTTCTCCCGCCGGGGCTTCCCCGGGCTCGAGCGCGCCGCGCTCCCGGACGGCACCGAGGTCGTGCTGCCGGCGGAGGGCGAGTCGCCGGACGCCGAGGGCCTGATCGCCCTGTCCGCCGACTGCGACGCGCTGGTGATCTCGACGCCCGACCAGGTCGGCGAGGCGCTGTTCGCCGCCAACCCGCGGCTCGAGGTCGTGGCGCTCGTGGCGGTGGGCTTCGACAACGTCGACCTCGATGCCGCTCGCGCCCACGGCGTCGCGGTCACGCACACGCCGGGGGTGCTCGCCGACGCGACGGCCGACCTGGCCTTCGCCCTGATCCTGATGGCCCGGCGTGTCCTCGTCCCGGCCGTCGACGCCACACGGGCCGGCGAGTGGGGCGCCTTCGACCCGCGGGCGTTCCTCGGGCTCGACGTCGCGGGCGCGACGCTCGGGATCGTCGGCTACGGCGACATCGGCGCCGCCGTCGGTCGCCGGGGCGCGGGATTCGGGATGACCGTGCTCCAGCACAGCCGCAGCCCGAAGCCGG
The DNA here is from genome assembly GCF_040675535.1 of Patulibacter sp. NPDC049589. Lineage (NCBI taxonomy): Bacteria > Bacillati > Actinomycetota > Thermoleophilia > Solirubrobacterales > Patulibacteraceae > Patulibacter > Patulibacter sp. NPDC049589. The sequence goes on from NZ_JBFAPC010000164.1 coordinate 11,371, forward strand.
CGGACGGCATCGCCGAGGCCGTCGGACTCGACGAGCTCCTGCAACGCTCGGACGTCGTCTCGCTGAACGTCCCCCGGACTCCCGAGACCGAGGGCCTGATCGGCGCCCGCGAGCTCGACCTCATCGGACCGCGGGGCACGCTCGTGTCCACCGCGCGCGGCGGCGTCGTCGACGAGGACGCCCTGCTCGCGGCCCTGCGGGAGGGTCGCCTGCACTCCGCCGGCCTCGACGTCTTCGCGGCCGAGCCGCTGCGCGACCCCGCCGACCCGCTGCTGCACGAGCCGCGCCTGGTCTGCCTGCCGCACATCGGCTCGGCGACGGTCGAGACCCGCACGGCGATGACCCACATGGCCCTGCGCAACGTCGCGGCGGTGCTCGGGGGCGAGGCGCCGCCGAACCTCGTGCCGCCGTTGCGCGGCTGAGGGCCGGCGCGCCGGGGGACGACCTCGACGTGGTGGGCGAGGTGAGCGGTTGGACGTGGACGCTCATCCGGTGGCGGTCGGTCTCCGGTGGAGTGCCCGGCGCGCGAGGTGGAGCAGGCCCGAGGCGACCATGAGCCCCGCGGTGATGGCGAGCCAGCGGGTGGCGTAGTCGGGTTGCTCGGCCAGGCCGGTCGAGAGGCGGTGTCCGGCGGGGGCCTTGTGGGCGATGTTGGGGAAGTAGACGAGGAGGAGGACGGCGGACATCGCGAGGGGCACGCGGACGTGGCCGTTGCCGAGGACGGTGCCGGGGCGGGGCGCGGTCCTCGGACCGGCGGGCCGGGGCCCGCGCACCCGCCCCCAGAGGCCGCGTGCGGCGCGGTCGGCGCCGACGTAGAGCGGGATCGCGACGAAGTCGTTGATGATCGCGCCGGCGACCATCCAGATCGCGAGGTTGAGGTACGACGCGGAGTAGCGGGCGTCGAAGGACTGCGACAGCACCCAGGCGATCAGGGTGATCGCGGCGAGGTGCAGGAGCAGGTGGGCGGGCGAGGCGCCGTAGGTGCGGCGCCAGGCGGTGAGCAGGCGCGGACCGCGATCGCCGGTACCGCCCGGGAGGC
>NZ_JBFAPC010000165.1:0-12318 GCF_040675535.1 Patulibacter sp. NPDC049589
GGGGTGCGGTGATGGGGGTGGGGGGGGCGGGGGCGGCGTGGGGGGGCGTCGCCGCGCCCTTCGGCGCCGGCCGGCCGAAGACCCAGAACCGCAGCGCGACGTAGCGCGAGACGGTCGCCAGGACGGAGGCCGCGACGAGGACGAGCAGCTCGACCGCGTGGCCGGGGCTCGGGTCGATCGCGCTCAGGGCGGCGAGCGCGCCGCTGGTCAGGAGCACGGTCAGGACGAAGACCGCGGCACCCTGCAGGTGGTGGCGGACGAGGTGCTCGCGGCCGGTGACGCGGAACGACCAGCGGCGGTTGGCCTGGGTGTTGGCCACCGCGGTGACGGCCAGCGCCAGGACGTTCGCGATCCCCGGGCCGACGCCGCCGGCCCGCATCAGCAGGAAGAGCAGCGCGTAGGCGACCGTCGAGACGACGCCGATCGCCAGGAAGCGGGCCATCGGCGCCGTCGAGAGCAGCCGGGCGACGCCCTTGAGGTCGTCGGTCGCGGTGCGCACGATGTCGACGGAGGAGTCGGGGTCGTCGGTCCAGTCGACCGGGACCTCGTGGATCCGCAGGCCGTCGCGCTGGGCGAGGACGAGCAGCTCGGTGTCGAAGAACCACGCCTGGTCCTGCACCTGCGGCAGCAGCCTCTGCGCCGCGTCCCGGCGGATCGCCTTGAAGCCGCACTGCGCGTCGGAGAACCGGGCCTGAAGCGACATGCGCAGGATCTGGTTGTAGGTGCGGGAGATGAACTCGCGCTTGGGGCCGCGGACGACGTTGGACGCCTTCGCCAGGCGCGTGCCGATCGCCAGGTCGCTGTGGCCGGAGATCAGCGGCGCGACCAGCGGCAGCAGCGCGTTGAGGTCGGTCGAGAGGTCGACGTCCATGTAGCAGAGGACGTCGGCGTCGCTCGAGGACCAGGCGGCCCGCAGCGCGCGGCCGCGGCCCTTCTCCGGCAGGTCGAGCAGCTCGACGCCGGGCAGGTCGTCGGCGAGCGCCCGGGCGACCGCCGCCGTGGCGTCGGTCGAGGCGTTGTTGGCGACGACGACGCGCCAGGCGAACGGGAACGACGCGGAGAGGTGCTCGTGCAGCCGCCGGATCGACGACGGCAGCGCCGCGGCCTCGTTGTAGACCGGGACGACGATCTCGACGACCGGCGCCGGGGCCGTGACGAGACCGTCGCGGCGGACGGCGGGAAAGGTCGAGGAGGTCATGCAGCCAAGATGCGGCCGGCCCGCGTGAGCGGGCTGGGGCGATCCTGAGCGGACCCTGAGACCGCCGAAGAACGGGTGAAGAGGCCACCTCGGGGCTCACACCCGGGGAGCTCACCAGGCGGTGTCGGCCCCGCCCGTCACGACCTGCGGGCGTCCGCGACCGTCGGGACGGACCCGGACGGCCTCCTCGCGGGCGCGCGTGCGCTTCGTGCCCGGGGTCCGCTCCCGCCACTGCAGGCGGACGACGACGCGCCGGGTCGCCCGTTCGTAGCCGACAATCGAGAGGTCGGAGACCGCCAGCGGGGCGCGGCCACCCGGCAGCGCCGCGACGATCCGCTCCGCGGTCGCCGCGCCGCCGGCGACCCGCACCGGGCGGGCCCGCCCCGCCGGGTCGATCGTCACGAGCGTCCGACCCGACACCTCGTAGGGCTCGGGATCGTCGTCCGCCACCCCGAGCCAGCCCCCGTCGAGCCGCCCGAGCACGGGGATCACGCGCTGGGTCTCGGTCCGGCGCTGCCGGCCCGAGGACGCCACGCGGAGGTCGCCCGCCGCGACGCGGATCTTCGGCGTCGGGGTCGTCCGCCCGACCCCGTCCGGGGTCACGATGCTCAGGCGCGGGCCCGAGCCGGACTCACGCAGGCGGATCCGCCCGTCCCGGGTCAGCAGGCGCGTGCGGAACGTGTACCGGGTGAGCAGCGCGCCGGACGGACCGCCGACCATGCCCCACGTGTAGGGGAGCCCGCGGGACGCCGGGCCCTCGGCGCGCCCGACCGTGCGCGGGGCCGGGCCCTCGAGGTGGGTGGCGGAGACGCGCACGTAGCCGTCGACCCCGCGGATCAGCCGCCCCCACGCGCTCGTCGGCGACGTCCACTCCGGCGGCGCGACGTCGCCCGCCCCGGCGAACAGGTACGCGAGCGGGAGCAGCGAGTAGACGGACGAGCTCACCAGGATCCCTCCGGGCACGCCGACCGCGCTGCCGCCGGGGCCGGCGACCTCGGCGCACGTCACCGTGTCGACCGGGCAGGAGAGCGCGGTCCACGAGACGTCGCCCGCCTCCTCGTCGTCCGGGTCGGCCCCGGGCCGTCGCACGCGGCGCTCGGCGTCGCCGACGACCACCGTCGAGCCGTCGGGCGTCCACGAGACCTGCGAGTAGGGCCGTTCGATCACGACGTCCTGCGGCAGCCTCAGCGGGACCGGCCCGCCGCTGCCGTCGAGCGCCAGGACGTACGCGTCCTGACCGCCCCGGCCCTCGTCCGGCGGGAGCAGCAGCGCGCGGCGACCGTCCGGCGAGGCCAGGAGGCCGCCGGGCGCGGCGGGCAGCGAGAACGGGCCGAGACGGCGGACGGCCCCCGCCGACGTCCGCACCGCGACCCGGACCGTCGACGGCTGCCGCAGGTCGTCCGGCTCGTCGACCGCGAGGGCTGCGACGTCCGCGGACGCGGGGGCGGCGACCGCGAGCGCGGCGACCGTCGAGACCACGAGGACGGCGACGCTCGGGACGACGAGGGCGACGGCGGGACCGCGGGACCTGCGGGGGCGGGACGGCATGGCGCGACTCCGGGGACGTGGCGCGCACGCACGCGCCGGGGCGGACACCGTACCCCGGATCCGCCCCATCGGTGCGGCGCGAGGATCCGCCCGCGCTCGCGGCGGCGGCGCCCGGATCCCCCGGCGCGTACGGGATACCGTGACGTGTCGTGCTGCATGTGTCCCGAACCGTCCCCCTCGCCGTCACCGGCCTGCTCCTCGCGACCCCCGTCGCGGCCGGGGCCGTCCGGCGGCCGACCGCGCCCGACCGGCGCGCCGCCGGCCCGCCGACGTCCCCGTCCCGCGGGGACCTCCGAGCGGCGGGGTGACCCGTCGCCTGCGCATCGCCGCGATCCTCCTCGCGGCGCTGGCGCTCTCCTGCATCCCGGCCCTGCTCGCCACCGGGGACGACGGGCCGCCGGCCACCCCCGGCGCCGACGTCGGCCGCGGCGCGTACCTCGGGGGCTTCGGCCTGCCGGGCGAGCTGCTGGGCTCGGGCGCCTTCGTCCTGCGCGTCCCGGCCGGCCGGCGCTACCACGTGGTCAGCTGGCGGTTCCGCGAGGTCGACCCGCCCGCGACGGCCGTCGCCTACGGGGCGCGGCCCTGGCGGGACGCCGACGTCTCGGCGTGCCGGGGCCGCCTGACGGCGTTCGACGGCGACGCCCGGACGGCCCTGCGGGACGGCGTGCGGTACCCGTGCGCGATGACCGCCGCGGCCGGCCGGCTCGTCACCGGCGAGGCGCCGCTCGAGCTGATCGGCGTCTACTGGAACGCTCCGCGCGAAGGCGTGGTCACGCACGTGGCGGAGCCCGAGGTGCTCCTGCGGGACGACCTCGGGCGGCTCTCGCGCGTGACGGGGGACGGCGGCCAGGACACCTGCGCGGTCGGCGTGCGGGCCTGCGCCCGCTGGTCGGCCGCGGAGGCCGAGAGCTCCGACGGCGACTCCGACCCGCCGACCCGGGCCGAGGTCCGCGCCGAGGAGGAGAAGCCCCGCTGGGTCTGCCACCGCCAGGCCCGCGGCCCGTTGTTCGCCACCCCCGAGAACCGCCCACCCCGCCCCGCAGGCGTCGAACGGGGCACCGACACCGACGGCAGCCGCTGCGCCGCGCCGCCGCTCGACGGCGCGCCGCCGGCGCCGTAGCGCCGGGCGCCGCACAAGGCCCGGCGCCAGACAGGCCCGGGCCCCGGAGTGCGGGGCGGCGTGACGGGCACACCTCGCCTAGGCGCTGCGCAGTGCCTCCACCGGGGACAGCCACGCCGCCCGCACCGCCGGCCAGAGCCCCGCCGCCGCCCCGATCACCAGCGCGCCGCCGAGGCCGCCGGCCAGCGCGACCGGCGGGACGACCGCGATCCTCCCGCAGAACTGTGAGAGCGGGGTGAACGGCGCAGGATTCTCCCGCGGACACCGTCCTCCGGATACCATACGCCCCCGAATGGAATTCCATCCCGAGGAGTGCTCCGCGTGACCGACGTCCAGATCACCTACGTGGGCGGCCCGACCGTCCTGATCGAGGTCGGGGGCTGGCGGATCCTCACCGACCCCACGTTCGACCCGCCCGGCAAGCGCTACTTCTTCGGCTGGGGCACGGCGTCGAAGAAGCTCCAGGGCCCCGCCGTCGCGTTCGACGACCTCGGCCCGATCGACGCGGTGCTGATCTCGCACGACCACCACGGCGACAACCTCGACCCGACCGGCCGCGAGCTGCTGCCGCGGATGGGGCAGATCGTCACGACGGCCCCCGGGGCCAAGCGCCTGGACGGGGACGCCATCGGCCTGCAGCCGTGGCAGACGACGACGCTGGCGTCGGAGGGCAAGGTCGACATCGAGATCACCGCCACCCCGTGCCGGCACGGGCCTCCCGGCTCCAGGCCGATCGTCGGCGAGGTCGTCGGCTTCGCGCTGCAGTGGGAGGGCCAGGAGCACGGCGTGCTCTGGATCACCGGCGACACCGTCCTCTACGACGGGGTCCGCGAGGTCCCGAAGAAGCTCGACGTCGGCACCGTGATCGTCCACATGGGCGGCGTCACGTTCCCGTGGCTGTCGGGCCCGCTGCGGTACACGATGAACGCGCAGGAGGCCGTCGAGCTCTGCGGCGCGCTGGACCCGACGACGATCGTGCCGATCCACTTCGAGGGCTGGAAGCACTTCCGCCAGGGCCGGGCGGCCGCGAAGACCGTCATCGGCGCCTCCCCACTGGCGGACCGCACGCGCTGGCTGGAGCCGGGGACCGCCGAGAGCATCGGGGTGTGAACGGGCTCCCGGGGGGCGCCGGCGTCCGGCCGACGCCGGGCGGGCGGGACGCATGAGCCCCGCAGGGCGCCCGGCCCTGACGACCCCGGACGCCTGGGCCGCCGCCGCGCTGGACGACATCGAGGAGGCCGGCGTCCGCGGTCTCTCGGCGCAGTCCGTCGCGCGGCGCCTGGGGGTCAGCAAGGGCGGGCTCTACCACCACTTCGCCGACCGGCGGGCGCTGCTGCGGGCCGCGCTGGAGCGCTGGGAGCGGCGGCAGGTGACCGAGCTGTCCGTCCGCTTCGACGCGGTGGAGGACCCGCGCCGTCGCCTGCACGAGCTGCTGGTCTACGCCTGCGTCGAGATGGCGCCGACGATCATCCTGCAGTTCATGGCGGCCGCCGAGGACCCGGACGTCGCGGCGGCGCTCGAGCGCTCGGCGGTCGCGCGCCTGGCCCACCTGCGGCGGATCTTCGTCCAGCTGGGCCTGCCCGCCGACGTCGCCGAGCACCGGGCGGTCATGGCCTACAGCCACTACCTCGGGCTCGCGCAGCTGCGGACGCAGACGCCGGAGGTCCTGGCGACCGAGACGCTCGTGCTCGAGCACGTCGGGGTCCTCGAGGCCGCGCTGCTGGCGGGGACCGGCGGGCCGGCATGAGGGCCGGTCCGGCGCCGCGCGGCGCCGTGGGTCCGCGCCCGGTCAGTCCTCGTCGTCGACCGGCGCCGTGTAGGCCGCGATCGTGCGGTCCGCCCGCGTGCGGGCCTCCGCCCAGTCCGCGCCGCCCACCACGTCGGCCGCGTACCAGGCCTCGCCGCTGAGCTCGATGAAGCGCCCGCCGTCCTCCTCCCCCGCCCAGGCCCGCGCCTCGGCGGGGTCGTCGGCGCCGCCCGGCGCCAGGTGCAGCGCGAGCCCGAGCAGCGAGAGGTCCCAGCCGACGCCCGTCGCGCCGGGCCCGTACTCGGTCCAGGTGGCGTCGTCGAGGCCGGAGAGGTGCGTGAGCGTCAAGCGGGCACCCCGGTCGTCTCCGGCGGCGACCGCCACCTCGATCCACCCGATCGCGTCGCCGAACTCCCACGTGGACCGGAACGACGCGCCCGGATCGCACCGCTCGATCGTGCCGGCCGCGTTGCCCTCGAGCTGGAAGCGCCCGCCGGCCCGGAGGTCCCCGGTCACCGGGAGGAACCAGCGCGGCAGCCGCTTCGCCGTCGTGATCGCGGCCCAGAGGTCGTCGGGGGACGCCGGGAGGTCCTGCTCGAGCGTCAGGAGCCGGAGCTCCCGGCCCTCGTCGGCGCGGCGACCGACCCGCCGGCGCACCGCCTCGATCTGCTCCGTGACCCCGACCATCGGGTCGATTCTGCCCGTTCCGCGTGCGTGACCCCGGGTCGGCGGCGCAGGTTCCCGGCCTGTCGCACGTCATCCCCACCTTCCGCATTCGCGATCGGGCGACGCTGCAGCACTGGGTCGACGCGTTCGGGTTCGAGCGTGCGGGCCCCGAAGCGGGTGCTCGAGGCGTTCGACGCGGCCGCTCGCGGCGACGGCACCTGAGCGGACCGGGCCGGTCAGCCGCCGGCGGGCCGCGCGATCAGGCGGGCGATCATCTCGGACGTGTCGCCGCGCAGCGCGCGCACGGCGTCGGGACCGTCCTCGGCCGCCCGCAGCACGAGCTCGTTGATCGCACCGACGATCGCCAGGGACAGCGTCGGACCCAGGGTCCGTGCGGTCGGGTCGGCGTCGGCGAAGACCTGGCTGAGCCACGACACTCCGACCGAGTAGCGGTCGAGCACCTCGCGGCGCACCAGGCGGGCTCGGGGCCCCGCGGACGCGATCTCCAGCAGCGAGAGTCGCTCCCCGGCCGACGCGTCGGCCATCGCTTCGAGGTAGACCCGGATCAGCCCGTCGAGGCGCACGCGCCAGTCCACCGCGGTGTCCTGGGCGAGGAGCCCGGAGGCGAGCCGGTCCAGGATCCGGTCGGCGAGGTCGCTGTAGAGCCCGATCAGGGCCAGGTCCTTCTCGGCGAACTGCTCGTAGACCGTGGTCCGTGAGACGCGGGCGGCGGCGGCGATGTCGGCGATCGTCGTCGCGGCGTAGCCCTTCTCCGCCAGGGCGGTGGCCAGGCCCGCCAGGATCCGTGACCGGTTGCTCGCCGCGCGGGTCTCGGCGGTCGTCGGGGGCCGCGGTGGGGGAGTCGGCACGACCTCGGACATCGGCGCGAATCGTCCCAGAACGTCCGGGCGGACGGCGATCGGGCGGACACCCCGAGATCACCGTTCACCGGTGTACGGCCTCCCGGGTCCCCGGAGCGCGGCCGGTCCGTCCGGCGCCGACGCTCTCCGCGCTGCCCTCCCCGGCGGGGCGGGCGGCGACGGGGTCGCCCGGCACGGGCCGCCGGGACGGAGACGCCGTTCCCCGGCCCGCCCGGAACGGCCCTCGCGTCGCACGCGCCCGCGCCGTCCCCCCGGGCAGCAGGGCGCGTGCGGCGCGAGGGCCGTCCGGTGGGTGCGGTCGCGCGGCGTGGTCGCGGCGACGACGGATCCGGCGCGGCGCCGCGGGCCACGGGCGCGCGGGCCACGGGCGCGATCGCCCGCCGACGCGGCCTACGAGGCGGCGCTCGAGCCCGACGTGGTGCTCGACGAGGAGCCGCTCTGGGCGGGCGGGGTGCCGCCCTGCGTGCCGGACGGCGGGGTCCCGCCCTGGCCGCCCGACGGCGGCGCGCCGCCCTGGCCGGGGCCGCCCTGACCACCCGGGCCGCCGCTCGGCAGCACGTCGGCGAGCGCCGCCTCGACCTTCGCGGCCGTCGTCCCCAGCGTCTTGGCGACCGTTGCGTACATCGCGGTCATCGGGTCGGTGCCGGAGCCCCCGGCCGCGCCGGCGCTCGGCTGGCCGCCGCTGGAGGACGACGCCGAGCGCGCCGACGGGCGGGCCGACTCGAGCGCCGCCTGGAGCTTCGCGGTCGTCGTGCCGAGCGTCTTGGCGGCGGCGGCGAGCTTCGTGCTGTCCAGCGCGCCCCGACCGCCGTGGCCGGTGGCCCCCTTCGCGGTCGTCCCGGTGCCCTGCTGGGTGGCGCCCGTCTGCTGCTGGACGGCGGCGGCCTGGGTCGTCGCGTCGTCCGACGAGCTCCCGCAGCCGATGACGCCCAGGGCGGCGGCGCCGGTCACGAGGAGCGAGGTGATCGTCTTGCTGGTGCGGTTCATGGGGACCACGATCCCGTCGCCGCCTGGGAGCACCCTGTGGGGGGTCTGGGCACTCGCGCAGACCGTTCGCGGTGCGGGATCCGCCACGCGGGATGGCGCTCGGGAACGACCAAACCGCCGGGCGTGCGGCCCGGCGGCGGAGGGTGCGAGGAGGCGCCGCTCAGCGTCCGGCGCGGAGTCGCAGCGCCAGCGCCGGGCAGGCCTTGGCGGCCCGGCGGGCGTGGGCCCGCAGGGCCGGATCCTGCGCCCCGTCCAGCAGGATCGGATAGCCCCAGTCGTCCAGGACGATCCCCTCGGGGAAGAGCTCGGCGCACAGCCCGTGGCCGACGCACGCGATCGGGTCCAGCGTCAGCTGCGGTGAGGCGCGGCGGCCGTCTTCCCCGGCGACCGGGTCCCGCGCGGTCTCGTCGGCGGCCCGGTCCCGGCCGGCGTCCTCGCGGTCGCGCCCGCCCTGCTCGAGCCGCTCGCGCAGGCTCATGCCGCCACCCGCTCGCGGGCGTCGATCGGCGCCGCCGCGCACGTCGCGCAGCGGCCGTGGTGCGCGTGGTCCTCGAGCTCGTCGGCGAACAGCGCGGCGGCGCTCGCGATCATCCGCACGGTGCCGGTCGGGTGGGCGCAGGCGCCGCGGCTGTCGACCATCGCGATCCAGCGCGTCAGCAGGCCGAGGTCGTCGGGCGTGCCGTCCCCGTCGGCCAGGCGGACGAGGACCCCGGCGATCGCCGCCAGGCCGTTGACGCACGAGCCGCACTGCCCGGCGGACTGGCCCGACATCCACGACGCCAGCCGCGCGACGGTCCGGACGGGGCAGGCGGTCGCGCCCAGGGCGATCACGACGCCCGCGCCGACGGACGCCCCGTGGGGCCGCAGGTCGCGGTCGGTCAGCGCCGGGCGGGCCGCGCCGTCGACCCAGGCCCCGAAGTAGCCGCCGACGAGCAGCGCCCGCGTCGGCTCCGACGGGCCGCCGGCGAGGCGCAGGACCTCGTCGACGGGCAGCCCGACGGGGACCTCGTGGACGCCGCGCCGCGCGACGGCGCCGGAGACCGACACGAGCGTCGTCCCCGGGCGCTCCGGGGTCCCGGCGCCGCGGAACCACTCGGGTCCGTAGCGGGCGATCAGGCCGAGGTGCGCGAGCGTCTCGACGTTCTGCACGAGCGTCGGTCGGCCGAACAGCCCGCGCTCGGCGGGCCGCGGCGGCGCGAGGCGGGGGACGGCGGGACGACCCTCGACGTGCGCGAGGACGGCGGTCTCCTCGCCGGCGACGTAGCCCTCGGCGGCGGCGACGAGGCGGACGTCGGGCTCGTCGCGGGCCGTGCGGTCGTCGACGGCGCGGGCCAGCGCCGCGTGGGTGACGGCGGGGGCGACGAGGACGATCTCGGCGGCGCCCACCGCCCGCGCGGCGGTGACCGCGCCGTCGAGGACGAGGTGCGGCTGCCGCCCCAGCAGGAGCCGGTCCTTCGACGACGCCGGCTCGCCCTCGGTGCCGTTGACGACGACGACCGGCTTCCGTGCCCCGGCGACGGCCGCGAGCTTGCGCGCGGTCGGGAACCCCGCGCCGCCGCGACCGCGCAGCCCCGCGGCGTCGACCGCCGCGATCAGCGCGTCGGCGTCGCGCCGGCCGATCGCCGGCAGCGCGCCGTGGACGGCCCGGTGGCGGGCGAGGTCGGTCGTCGCGTGCGGGACGGCGGCGGACAGCAGGAGAATCGTCATCGGAGGACCTCGCGGTCGGGGGTGGTGGGTCGGGGATCGAAGACGGCGGACTCCCCGCCGAGGACCGTGCGCGCCGTCGCGGAGGTGCGCCCCCGCGCCCGCGACGCCGTGATCGCCGGCGGCGCCCCGGCCGCGAACGGCACGGTCGGCGCCAGCGGCGCGGCGACCGGCCGGGGCGGCAGGGCCAGGCGGGCCCAGACGGCGGCCGCGACGACGGCCCCGCAGGCGACCGTGAGCCAGAGCATCCAGCCCGTCGTCCCGACGTCGGTGCCGATGCCCAGGCCGTGGGTGACCGCCACCGGCCAGCACGCGTACGCGGCCCAGTGGACGGCGCGCCAGGCGCGGTGGCCGATGCGGGCGCGCAGGACGCTCGTGACGATCACGGCCAGCAGCAGGTCGAAGGCGAGCGTGCCGAGGCCGAGCCACAGCGGGTGGTACTCGCCGACGAACGGCACGATCGCGTCGACGAGGCGGATCTGGACGTACCCGTCGACGACGTTCGTCGCGATGTGGATCGCGAGGACGACCATCACGAGCAGCGACGCCGACCGGTGCAGGTGGTCGACGACGAAGCGCGGGGTGCGGCGCGGTGCCCAGCGGCGCTCGTTCGCGATCCCGAGCGCGACCGTCAGGGTGAGCAGGACGAGCGTCACGGCGCCGGTGGCGCGCGACAGGTACCAGAGGGTCATCAGGCCGCCTCCGCCCGGCTCTCGTCGGCGGGCCAGCCGCCGACGGTGGTCACGGAGCCGTCGTCCGCCACGAGGCGGGCCGCGACGCCGGCGGCGCGCAGCGCGCGGGGCGCGGCCTCGCCGAGCACCAGCGCGGCGGTGCTCCAGGTGTTGGCGGCCACGCAGCTCGGTGCCGCGACGCTGACGGTGCGCCACACCGGAGCGACGGGCTCGCCGGTGCGCGGGTCGACGACGTGGTGGACGTCCCGGCCCCCGCGCCGCCAGCGCCGGACGCCGAGGCCGGAGGTCGCGAGGCCACCATGGTCGACGGCGACGACGTGCTGCGGCCGGCGGTCCCGGTGGTCGTCGGCGATCCCGACCGCCCAGCCGCCGCGCGGCGCGGGTCCGGCGACCGCGACGTCGCCGCCGAGGCTGACGAGGACGCCGCCGGCGTGGACCGCGCGCAGAGCGGCTGCGGCCGCCCGGTCGGCCGCGAACGCCTTCGCGGTCGCGCCGAGGTCGAGCGCGACGCCGGCGGGCAGGTCGATCGTGCCCTGGTCGCGAGCGGCGGTCCGGCCGCGGGCGACGAAGATCCCCGCCGTCCCGGGCGCGGGACGGGGATGGACCGCCGGGCCGACGGCCGGCACGAGCGCGAGGTCGCGGTCGTAGCCGATCGCCGTCATCGCGTGGCCGACGGTCGGGTCGACTGCGCCGCCGGTGCGCGCCGCCGCGTCGAGCGCGACGACGACGGCCTCGAGCAGCAGCGGGCCGACGCACTGCGGACCGGTCCCGGCCGCGGCGTTCAGGCGGCGCAACTCGGAGTCGGCCCGGAAGCGGCTGCACGCGCGGTCGATCGCGACGAGCTCGCGCTCGACGGCGACGCGGGCGACCAGCAGGCGCGAACGGTCCTCGGCGAGCAGCTCCACGGTGGTGCCGAGCGCCCGCCAGCGGGTCAGGGCGCTCATGACGCGCCCGAGGTGACGGCGGAGGACGAGCTCGACGTCGACGGCGCGCTGCTCGACGTGGTGTCGGTCGCGGTCGAGCCGGTCGATGTCGAGGCTGCGTCGGTCGTCGTGGTGACCGCGGCGGCGGTCGACGGCGAGGTCGTCGTCTCGCCGGCACTGAGCACGCTGAGACCCAGCACGAGCGCGGCCGCGCCGGCGACGAGCCCGGCGGTGACCCGCCGCGCGGTCCGCATCCCCCGGTCGCGCACGCTCCGCGGCGTCGCCCCGGGGGCGACGGGCCTCCCGGCGTCGGGGGCCGTGGGGTCGTCCTGGGGCTCGCGGTTCATGGCCACAGCGTGCGCCCGCCCCCTCCGCACCGGCTGAAGCGCGCCTGGGGATCCCCTGAGAGGCCGACGCGCAGGTCCGGCCCCCACGCGACGCAGGCCACGCAGGGCCGGCGGGCCGCGCTCGACCTCGACGTGCCGGGCCGAGGCGGCTTCGTGTCGCCCCACGACACCGGTCCCCGTCGGTCCGGCCCGTCGTCGTCGTGATGCGGGTCCGTGCCCTCCCACGACACCGATCCGCATCGGCTCGACCACCCGCACCCGGCCGCCGTCCCCATCGCCCCCACCCCCCGACCGCCGCAGATCCGGCCCGTCCCGCCGCCCCACCGCGGCGTGCCTACCGGCGGACGCCGTCCACCGCCGCCGGCCGTAGATCCCGGGGACTTCGACTCCCCTCACGAAGAGGTGAGAAGGAGGCCTGCACGGTGCGATCCCGCTTGTAGCCGGGTGTCGCGGCGTTGGCGAGGTCGCTGGAGAGCTGGTCCTGGCGCACCTGCTCGGCCCGCAT
>NZ_JBFAPC010000166.1:0-12285 GCF_040675535.1 Patulibacter sp. NPDC049589
CACGCGGATCGGCGCGACGACGATCGACCGCAGGATCGACATCAGCTGGTGGCGTCCGGCGCCAGGGCGCCCGCCGGCCGACCGATCCTAGAGGGCCTTGAGCTCCTCGGTGATGCCCTCGACGGACGCCTTCGCGTCGCCGAACAGCATCGAGGTCTTCGGGTCCGTGAACAGCGGGTTGTCGATGCCGGCGTAGCCCGACGACATCGACCGCTTCAGCACGATCGTCGACGCGGACTCGTCGACGTTGAGGATCGGCATCCCGTAGATCGGGCTGTCGGCCTTGTTCCTGGCGTCGGGGTTGGTGACGTCGTTGGCGCCGATCACCAGGGACACGTCGGTGCGCTTGAACTCGCCGTTGATGTCGTCCATCTCCTTCAGCTGCTCGTAGGGCACGTCGGCCTCCGCGAGGAGGACGTTCATGTGCCCCGGCATGCGGCCGGCGACCGGGTGGATCGCGTACTTGACGACGACGCCCTTCTCCTCCAGCAGCTTCGCCATCTCGCGGACCGCGTGCTGGGCCTGCGAGACCGCCATGCCGTAGCCCGGCACGACGACGACCTGGCGGGCGTAGGCCATCTGGATCGCGACGTCGGACGCCGAGGTCGACGTGACGGTGCCGCCGGACGCGGACGTGGTCGCCACGGCGGCGCCCTCGCCGACGCCGAAGCCGCCGACGATGACCGACACGATCGTGCGGTTCATCGCCACGGCCATCTGCTGGGTCAGGATCGTGCCCGACGCGCCGACGATCATGCCGGCGACGATCAGCGCCTGGTTGTCCAGCGCGATGCCCGCCGCGGCCGCGGCCAGGCCGGTGAACGCGTTCAGCAGCGAGATCACGACCGGCATGTCCGCGCCGCCGATCGGCAGCACCAGCAGGATGCCGAACAACCCGGCGAGGACCAGGATCAGGATGATCAGGATCTCCGACGTCGAGCCCGTCGCGATCAGGACGGCGAGGACGATCGCGGCGCCGCCGACGATGCCCTGGACCGGCAGCTGGAGCCGGCCCAGCGAGATCGAGCCGCCGTCGATCAGGCCCTGGAGCTTGCCGAACGCGACGTTGGAGCCCCAGAACGAGACGGAGCCGACGATCGCGGAGAACAGCGAGAAGACGACGATGTAGGTCTGCGTGGTGTCGAAGCCGCCGGAGGTCCGGAACTCCGCCCACGAGATCAGCGCGACCGCGCCGCCGCCGACGCCGTTGAACAGCGCGACCAGCTGCGGCATCTCGGTCATCTTCACCCGGCGCGCCGCCGGGACGCCGATGGCGGTGCCGACGACGAGGCCGACGATGATCAGGACCGGGTTGTGGAACGGATCGACCAGCAGCGTCGCGATGACGGCGATGGTCATGCCGACCGCGGCGATGCGGTTGCCGCGCACGGCGGTCTTCGGGCCCGTCAGGCCGGACAGGCCGATGATGAAGAGCGCGAACGCGATGATGTAGAGGACGGACTTGAAGTTCGCCTCGGTGAGGAACGACGCCAGCGGCGTGGCGGTCAGCGCGCTCATCAGGAGCCCGCCTTCGTGTCGTCCGTCGGGGCGTCGGCCTTGGGCTTCGGCTTGGCCTTGAACATCTCGAGCATGCGGTCGGTCACGACGAAGCCGCCGATGACGTTGACCACGCCGAAGACCAGGGCGATGAAGACGATCAGCGACGTGACGAACCCGAGGTCGCTGCCGGCCGCGAGCAGCACGAGGCCGCCGAGCACGACGACACCGTGGATCGCGTTGGTGCCCGACATCAGCGGCGTGTGCAGGGTGTTGGGGACCTTCGAGATCACCGCGTAGCCGACGAGGCCGGCCAGCACGAGGATCGCCAGGTTCGTGACCAGCGGGCTCGCGCCCGCACCGGTCTCCGTCGCCGAGGCGAGGGTGGTTGTCAGAGCGGACATCAGCCTGCGGCCTCCACGGTCTTCTTGGCACCCGGGTGGACGACCTCGCCGCCGCGCGTCAGGCACGCCCCGGAGATGATCTCGTCCTCGAAGTCCAGCGCCAGCGACGTGTCGCCGCTGTCGTCGTCCTTCTTCACCATGAGCTCGATCAGCGACTGCACGTTGCGCGCGAAGAGCTGCGACGCGTGCTCGGGCATCTCGGCCGCGAGGTTCAGCGGCGAGTGGATCGTGACGTCGTGCTTGACGACGGTCATCCCGGGCTCGGTCAGCTCGCAGTTGCCGCCGGTCTCGCCGGCCAGGTCGACGATGACCGAGCCGGGGCGCATGCCCTCGACGGCCTCCGCCGTGACCAGGCGCGGCGCCGGGCGACCCGGGACCAGCGCCGTCGTGATCACGACGTCGAAGCCCTTCGTCGCGTCCGTCAGCGCCTGCTGCTGCTGCGCGCGCTCCTCGGCGGTCAGCTCGCGGGCGTACCCGCCCTCGCCGGCCGCGTCGATCCCGAGGTCCAGCCACGTCGCGCCGAGCGACTCGACCTGCTCGGCCGTCTCCGGCCGCACGTCGTAGCCGGTGGTCTTGGCGCCCAGGCGGCGCGCGGTCGCCAGCGCCTGCAGGCCGGCGACGCCGATCCCCAGCACGAGGACCTTCGCGGGCGGGATCGTCCCGGCCGCGGTCATCAGCATCGGGAAGAACCGCGTCGACAGGTCCGCCGCCGCGAGCACGGACTTGTAGCCCGCCACGTTGGACTGCGACGACAGGACGTCCATCGCCTGCGCCCGCGAGATGCGCGGGATCGCCTCCATCGCGAACGACGTCACGCCGCCCGCGGCCAGCGCGGACGCGGTCGCCGGCGACGACAGCGGCTGCAGCAGCCCGATCAGCAGCGAGTCGGCACCGAGGCGGGAGATCTCCTCCGCGGTCGGCGGCGCGATCTTCACGACGACGTCCTGGGACCAGACGTCGGAGGACACGGTCGCGCCGGCCTCGACGTACAGCTCGTCCGGGATCAGCGCGTGCTCGCCGGCACCGGGCTCGACGACCACGGAGACGCCCTTCCCGGCCAGGCGCTTCACCACGTCCGGGACGAGCGCCACGCGCCGCTCGCCGTCCGCGATCTCCTTCGGAATACCAAGGGTCACCGTCATGGGCTCACCACGCTCGGGCTGTTCGGGAATCGGAACGACACAGGAGACTCTCCATCCACTCGTCGGGGTCGGGCGCGTCCTGCGCCCGGGCGACGATGCTCGTCGCCGATGAGGGGCTCAAGCGCACCGCGCGGTGGCCCCGACATCGCCCGGAAGTATGACGTACTGCGCCGCTGGGGGCACGCCCCCGCGGGGGCTGCATCGTCGGATCCCACTGCGATTCCGGGACGATCTGCGCCATTCCGGACCGGAATGCGACAACCGCCACGGTACGGGGTACGTTTCGACGTTCGCCGCGGCCGGGGACGCCGTCCGCCGGCCTGCGGGCGACGACGCCCGGCGCCCGCGGCGGGGCACGCGCCCTACCATCCCGCGAATGCCGTACCCACTCCGCGCAGTCCGTGGCGCGTTCGTCCTGCTGCTGCTCGTGGTCGCCGTCGGCGGCTGGTCCGCCCGCGCGGCGTCCGCCGCCCCGATGGTCAAGGGCCTGCAGGACACGCGCCTGACGATGTCCGACGACCCCGCGGACCGGCAGCTGTTCTGGACGAAGGCGAAGCGTGCCAAGGTGGGGCGCGTCCGCGTGCTCGTCTCCTGGGACGGCGTCGCCCGGGCGATCGACCCGACGGTCGCGGCGAAGGTCCGGCGCGCGGCCGAGGAGGCCCAGGCCGCCGGCGCCAAGCTCGTCGTCGGCATCTACGCGGCGATCAACCGCAAGCGCGCGACGCCGCGGAAGATCAACGCGACGCTGATCTCCCGGTTCTCGGACTTCACCGCGTCGATGGGCACCGCCTTCCACTCCGTGCGCCTCGGCGGCTACCTGACGTGGAACGAGCCCAACTTCCGCTCGATGTGGCCGCAGAACCAGCCCCGGACGTGGGTGAAGATGTCCAACGCCGCGTACCGCTCCTTCAAGCGCACCGACCCGGGCGTCAAGGTCCTCGTCGGGGAGCCCGCCCCGAACGCCCGGACGAGCAACGCGGTGGACCCGGGGAGGTTCTTCCGCAGCGCGCTCTGCCTGAACTCCCGGTGGCACTCGCTGAACGGCTCGAAGTCGTGCCGGACCAGGCTCCTCGGCGACGGCTTCGCGATCCACACCCACGACTTCTTCCAGGGCCCCACGACGCGGCGCCCGTCGTCGGACGCCTGGACGATGGGCAACCTGACGACGACCCTCCAGCAGATCCGCGCGATGGCCCGCGCCGGCCGGATCACGAAGAAGGCGTCGCGCAACGTGCACATCACGGAGTTCGCCTACCGCACGGCCGGCTCAGCCCGCACGCCCGACAAGACGGCCGCCCGCTGGCTGCGGCTGGCGTGGAACTTCGCCAAGCGCGAGCGGATCAGCTCGTTCACCTGGTACCAGCTGCAGGACCCGGGGCCGTCCGAGGAGTGGCGCTCCGGGATGCTCACGCGCTCCGGCAAGGAGCTCCGGACCTGGAAGACGTTCCGCTCGCTGCGCTGAGCGGCGACGGGGACGGTCGGCGGCCCGCCGGCGGTCGCAGGGCGAGGCGTCGCGAGGCCAGGCCTCCCCGGCCGCGCTCGGGACCACGGCGGGGACGTCAGCCCGCGACCAGCGCCACTCCGTCGGCGGGCCCGGCCTGCTCGTCCAGCACCAACGGCCGCAGCCCGTCGCGCAGGGCCTCGCGCAGCCCGCGCTGGAACACCGCCTCGGGCACCTCGACGACGCCCAGCCGGGCCGTGTGGGTGGTCCGCTGCTGGACGTCGAGCACCCCGTAGCCGGCGTCCCGGATCCGCACCGCCGCGGAGAGCACCGCGGCGCTCCCCGCGTCCGGGCCGGAGTGGAACATCGACTCGAGCGTGTGCGCCCGGCCGATCGTCACGCCGAACGTGCCGCCGACGAGCTCGTCGCCGTCCCAGACCTCGAAGCTCCGCGCGTGGCCCCAGCGGTGCAGGCCGTGGTACGCCTCCTCCAGGCGCGGCGTCAGCCACTGCTCCCCCGGCGCCAGACCGGGCCGGATGGCGCAGGCCGCCACGACCCGCTCGAACGCCCGGTTGACCGTCAGGCGGTAGCCGCGGCGCGGGAGCGTGCGGCGCAGGGTGCGCGGCACCCGCACGGCTTCCAGGGGCAGGACCGCCCGCGGGTCCGCCCGGTAGGCGGCGACGCGGAAGCAGCCGTCGTCGTCGAGCGTGTCCATCGGGAACGCCCCCTGCTCGTAGACGAAGAGCATCCCGGGCGGGTCGAGGATCCAGGCACCGTCGTCCGTATGGGGGGCGGGGGTGCCGTCCACTCCTCCGACCGTAGCGCACGGGCGAGGCCGCGCCGCCGGCTACGCGGGCGGCGGCAGACCGGCGTCACGGACGCGCCGCGGCGCGGGACGACGGCGGCCGCGCTCGCCGGCCGGTGGCCCGCCGCTCAGCGCGTATCGACGAACAGCGTCTGGGACGCGGTCCCGAAGCGCCCGGCCGCGTCGTGCAGCTCGGTCGTCGTCAGGCCGGTGCCGGCGCGGTCGAGCTCGGTCTTCGACCGCAGGCCGATCCACTCGCCCGCGGGGTCGCGGTGCAGCGCGACGTGGAGGTCGCAGTTGACGAACAGGTAGCCGTCGAAGCCGACCGGCGTCGACAGCCCGTTGCCGAAGTCCGCGGCCGCCACGGCGCGCTGGGCACCGCTCGGGGTCTCCCCCGCGACCACCGGCACCTGCAGCCGCAGCCAGGCGCTGCGGCCCTTCGGCGCCGGCTCGGCGAGGCTCCCGTCGATCACCCGGATCTCCATCGCGGTCGGATGGAACGCGGTGGCGTCGGCCGGCAGGAACCAGCTCGGGATCGCCTCGAGGCCCTCGGGCGGCGGGAGTTCGGGCCACGGCGACCCGATCCCGGGCGGCAGCGGCACGCTCCCGCGCCGGAGCAGCACGGCGCGCAGCTCCATCGCCGTGCGGCCGCCCGCGGCCAGCGTCGCGTGGACCACGGCGAAACGGGACCCGGACTTGATGACGCGGGCGGTGAGCTCGACCTCGCCCACCGGCACCGGCCCCAGGAACGTGTACGAGAGGGAGCTGACGCGCTGGCCGGGCGCCGCGAGCGCCTCGGCCGCGCGGGCCAGCAGGGCGGCGGGCGCGCCGCCATGGGCGCTGCCCGCGTCCCAGGGGCCGCGCGCGACGGGCCCGAGGACCCACGTGCTCGTGTCATCCGCGTCGCCGGACGACCCGGCCTGCGTGGCGATGGCCTCCAGGGCGCTCATCCGACCGCGTCCGTCCGCTGCACGAGGTCCGCGATGACGCGCGAGAGCTGGCCGCCCTGCCAGGCGATCGGGGACTTCCCCTCGTCCTCGACGACGAGCGACGCGTCGGGGATCGCCTCGGCGTACCGTCGCGCGACGGCGAGCGGGTGCCCGGGATCCGCCTCGTCGCGGTCGCCGACGACGACGGTCGGCACGCGGATCGCGTCGAGCTCGTCGAGCCCGCCGTAGGGCGCGCTGCGCGGCACGGCGCGCAGGGCGTCGACGACCGCTCCGGGGTGCTCGTGGACGGAGAGCCGCTGGTGCATGACCTTCTCGACCGTCGGCCGCCAGTCGTCCGGGATCCGTCCGAAGTCGTAGGCGGCCACGAAGCCGTCGACCCCGCCGGACTCCAGACCGTCGGCCAGCCGGTCCCAGCCGGCGATGTTGCGCTCGTCGGTCTCGTTGCCGGGGACGAACGCCGGCGTCACGACGACGAGGCCGGAGACGAGCTCGGGCCGCCGCAGCGCCACGCGTATGGCGGTGTGGGCGCCCATCGACGCGCCGACGAGCACGGCCCGCGGCAGGTCGTGCTCGGCGAGCACGGCGACGAGGTCGTCCGCCAGCGCGTCGTAGCCGTAGGCCTCGGGGCTCGGCGCCGGGTCCGACGCGCCGTGGCCGCGGGCGTCGTAGGCGAGGACGCGGTGCCCGGCCCGTTCGAGGTGGCGACTGCCCATCACGACGTAGCGGTGGCTGGCGGTCAGCCCGTGGAGGAGGACGACGGGCGGGCCGTCCCCGGCGACTTCGACGTGCAGCGGCATCACCCGGAGTCCTACCAGCGCGCGGGGTGCGATCCGTACGCGCCTGCCGGCGCAGGCGTCGCCGGGCATCCCGATCGGTGTCTCCCGCCGGGGCCCTCGGGGTCCGGGGGCTTGGCCGACGACCGTCGCCGCTCAGCCGATCGAGAGCGGCAGCACGAGCTGCACGCCCGGGCCGTCCTCGAGCTCGAGCGACGCCATCCGCACCCCGAGCAGGCGCACGGGCTGCGGCGGGTCGTACTCGCGCAGCATCCCGACGGCGGCGTCGGCGAGCGCCTCCTCGTCGACCACCGGGTGCGGGAACGTCCGCGACCGGGTGATCGTCGTGAAGTCCTTCAGCCGGACCTTGATGCCGACCGTCCGGCCGCGGCGGCCCTGCTTCTCGAGCGCCTCGAAGAGCTTGATCGCCAGGCGACGCAGCTCGGCCTCCTGCTCGTCGCGGTCGGCGAGGTCGACGGAGAACGTGTTCTCGCGGCTCTCGGACACCGGCTCGCGCACCGGGACGACCGGGGCGTCGTCGTCGAACCGACAGCGCCGCCAGAGCCACGGGCCGTTGCGGGCGCCATACCACTCCGACAGCGTCGCCTCGTCGACCTTCGACAGCGCGCGGATCGTCGTGACGCCCCGGCGGGCGAGATCGTCGGCGGTCTTCGGGCCGATGCCTCCGAGGAGCCCCGGGGACTCGCCGGCCCAGCGCCGCCAGGCATCGCGCCGGTCCAGCACGCAGAAGCCGCGGGGTTTCTCCGCATCGGACGCGAGCTTGGCGACGAGCTTGTTCGGGCCGATGCCGATGGACACGTGCAGCTCGGTCTCCTTGACGATCCGGGCCTGCAGCCGGCGCATGGCGCTCTTGGGCATCGCCATCGCGCTGAGGTCCATGTACGCCTCGTCGACGCTGACCTGCTCGACGATCTCGACCTCGTCGCGCACGATGCCCATCACCCGGGCGGACGCCTCGCGGTAGGCGTCGTGGTCCGGCGGGACGATGATCGCCTGGGGGCAGCGGTTCTTCGCCGTCGCCAGCGGCATGGCCGACCCGACGCCGAACTTCCGCGCCTCGTAGGTCGCGGTCGTGACGACCGACCGCGGCCCGTCGTGGGCCACGATCACCGGCTTGCCGCGCAGCTCGGGGCGCCGCAGCAGCTCGACGGAGGCGAAGAACGCGTCGCAGTCCAGGTGCCCGATGCACCGAACAGGTGTTCCCTCCGTGCCCACGATCCCAGGGTACGCCCGCCTGCGGCGGGACGCACCCGGGTGGGCGGGTGTCGACGCCCGGCAGGCGCTCAGCAGGGCACGAGGATCAGCGAGCCTCCGGACTGCCCGCTGAGGTCCGGGGAGAACTGGTTGCAGAGCTGCTGCGGTCCGCGGTTGCCGTCGCCCCCTCCGCTCCCGCCCCGCTTGGCCCTGCTCCTCGGGGTGATCGAGTACCGGCGTTCGATCCGCAGGTCACCGGTGGCCGCCGAGAGCTTCAGGGGGACCGTCGACCTCGCGCGCCGGGTCAGCCGGATCGAGATCCGCTTCGTCACGGTCCTGCCGGCGGCGATCGTGCCCAGTGACGTCGCCGCCGGGGCATCGAGTCCCGCCGCCCGGCCGATGCGGACCTTCACGCCCGTCGCAGGGGCGTCGCCGGGGTTGGTCACCTTCACCGTGATGCGACGGGTCCGGTCGCGCACGACCGACGTCGGCACCCCCGAGACCCCGAGCCGGAGCTCGGGGAGTGCCTTCAGCACGATCGGACCGACGGTGTCGAGGACGTTCGCGGGGTTGCCGAGCTCGGTCGTCGTCGCCACGGCGCAGTCGAAGGCCCGGTTCTTCAGTGCCGGGTCCCGGAGCTCGAAGCGCTGGACGGCGTCGAAGGTGTCGAAGTTGTCGGCCGAGCCGACGGCCGCGAGCGGATCGCTCGACGGCCCGGTCTGCAGCCCCCACGCCATGCCGCCCGGCGCCTGCGTCTCGCCGACGACGGAGACGCCAGGGGTCTTGTCGCAGCCGGTCGCGGAGCGATGGGCGAGGAACACGTGGACGCCGACGCCGTCGTCGGTCTTGTCCGGCCGGGTCGCGAGCTGGATCGCCACGCGGACCGTGCCGGTCTTCCGGTCGTATCCGAAGGCGGCCGCCTCCAGGTCGCGGCCGGATCGCGGATCGGTCGCGTCGCCCGTCGGGTCCGGCGCGGCGCCGCTGAAGTTCGCCATGGCGGGTGCCGCAGCAGCGCCGACGCTGACGATGACCGCGACGGAGACGAGGAGCCGGGGGATGCTCATGACCCGGACCCTAGCGCCGTCGCGGGTGCGGTCCGCGGGGATTCGGCCTCGACGGTGGGGCCCACGATCTCGCCGCGTGTTGCACGTCCCCGACGGCACCGGACGCCACCCGGCACCGCAGTCAGACGTCGAGGTCCGGCCGCGGCACCGTGCGACGCCAGGACACCGCCCGGAACGCATCCCACATCCACGGGCTCCGTGGAATCGACCGTCTAGCGGTCGACCATCACCGTGCCGGTGGAGCCGAAGCCGAGGCGGGCCTTCGTCGCGGCGGTGAGGTCGAACTCGCGGCCGGCGATGTACGGGCCGCGGTCGACGACGCGCGCGCTGACCTGGCGAGAGCCGAGGCGGAACGTCAGCTTCGTGCCGCACGGCAGCGTCTTGTGGGCGACGCCGATGGTGCCGGGGCTCAGGTGGCCGCCGCAGGCCAGGGCGCTGCCGTACAGGCCGGGCCCGTAGTACGACGCGTAGGTCGAGCGGAACCCGTGGATCCGGTCGACGCGCTCGATGTCGCCCTTGCCGTGCGAGTTGGAGACGATCCGCAGGCGGGCGGAGCGGTCGCCCATCGCGGCGATCTTCGTGCTGACGCGGAAGCGGCCGTCGCGGCCGACGGCGTCGCGGTCCACGGCGCGCCACTTCGAGCCCTTGTGGAGCTCGAGCCGGACGTGCTGGCCGGGCGAGTGGTGCCGGACGCGGCCGGCGTAGACGGCGCGCCGACCGATGAGGCCGGCGCCGCGCTCGGTGGTGGCGCGGATGGCTGGGGTGGGGCGCTTCGCGGCGGCGGGTGCCGTCGCGGGTGCTGCGGTGGGTGCGACCGGAGCCGCCGCGGTGGCGGCGACGGGGGTGGCCAGCGAGGCGGCGGGTGCCGCGCCGGAGGCGGGTGCCGGGGTCCCGGACGGCGCAGAGGCCATGGCGGGGACGGCTGCGGTCAGGGCCAGCGCCGCCCCGGCCGCGAACGCGGCCCGGGTCGGCGTGACGACGACGTCACGATTCACGGTTGGGTCTCCTCTTCGGGAAGACGCCTACGGAGTTAGCTGACGGGCTCGCAGCCCCCGGTCGTGCCGCACATGGGTGCGGGACGGCCGGAGGACGCTACGGACGACTCAGCGTCCGATTCGCCCCGTGCCGCGGCTCTCGAGGGGAGAGCGCTGCGGCGGTGGGTCCCCCGTTCGGAACGTGCGGGCACGTCCCGACTCGGCGTCGGTGAAGGTGTCGTGAACCCTAAGGGCTCGTCAGCGGCCCGCCCCGTGCGATCGCGCACACCCGCCAGAACGGCGTACACGCGCCAACATGGCGTATGCGCGCCACGATCGCACGGCCCGGAAGATCACGTGCCCTGGCCTCGAGACGCCGCGTGCTCCGGCCGCGAACCGCCGTCGCCCGACGACCACCGGGCGCCGCGCCGGCCGCGTCGCCCGCCGGGCCCGCCCCCGCCGGCAACCGGCTCCTCAGAGCAGCGTCGAGATCATCGTCATGACCGTCGCCGCGGCCATCTCGGAGCCCTCGAGCTCCGCCCGCATGCGCGCGAGACCGAGGCGCAGGCGGCCCTTGACCGTGCCGAGCGGCAGCCCGGAGCGGTCGGCGATCTGGTTGGCGGTGAGGTCGCCCCAGCAGGCGAGCGCGATCGCCTCGCGCTGCGGCACCGGCAGGGCCGACATCGCGCGCATGAGCGCGGCGCGGGCCTCGTTGCGCTCGGCCTCGCTGACCACGACGTCCGCGGGCAGCGGGGGCGGCGCGGCCGCGAGGCGCTCGGTCGCGCGGCCGGCGGCCTGGCCGGAGCGCAGCAGGTCCAGCGCCCGCGAACGGGCGACCATCCGGACGTACGCCCCGAGCGGACCACGCGCGGGGTCGAAGCGCCGGGGGTCGCGCCAGAGGCGGACGAAGACGTCGTGGACCACGTCCTCGACGTCCGACCGGCGACCCGCAGGCGCGAGGATCGACGCCGCCGCGTTGGCCGCGGCGGGCGCGTGCTCGGCGTAGGCGCTCGCGAAGTGGTCGGGGTCTCGGAGGTCCATGGCGGTCCGGTGTCCGTGGGCACCTCTCCATAGAGTAGCGGCACGCCAGACGAACGCCGAGGCGCCATCGAGATTCGCCACCCGCCGACGCGGACGAGCGGAGGCTACCGCGCCGCCCAGCGCGCCGCGCCGGACCGGGACGAACGTCCCGGCCGGCGGTCAGCCGACGGGGCGAACGGCGATCACCATGCGCGTGATCGCACACACGCGCCCCTGGTCGTCCGTCATGCGGACGTCCCAGACCCAGGTGGTCCGGCCCTTGTGCAGCCGCTCCGCGCGGGCGTGGACCGTGCCCTCGAAGCAGGGGCGCAGGAAGTTCGTCGTGTTCGACAGGCCCTGGGCGGAGAACCCGTCCGGGACCACGGCCCGGGCGGTGGCCATCGAGGTCAGCGACTCGGCGATCGCGGCGTAGACGCCACCGTGGACGAGACCCATCGGCTGGCGGACGTGGTCGCCGACGGGCAGCGAGGCCTCGGCCCAGTCCTCGCCGTGCTCACCGACCTGCAGGCCGATCAGGCCGTCGAGGGTCTTCTCCAGGGGCACCACGGGCTCGAACTCCATCGCGTCCGATCCTAGAGCGCGCGGGCGGAGCGGCCTCCGGACGCCCGTCACAGCTCTTACCTCACCGTAACCTGGGCCCGTATAGGCTCACCGCCGATGTCCCGCTTGCAGGAGCTCCACCCGGACCAGCAGGCCGTCCTGCAGCTCGTGCTGCGGCGGCGGATGCCGTACGGGGACCTCGCCGGCCTGCTCGGCCTGACCGCAGAGGGCGTGCGCGAGCGGGCCCTGGACGCGATCGACGGCCTGGCGCCCGACGACGTGCCGGGACTGGCGCTCGAGGACCGCGACCGGATCGCCGACCACCTGCTCGGCCAGGACGACGGCGAGGCCCGCGAGGCGACCGCCGCCCTCCTCGACGACCACCCCCCGGCCCGGACGTGGGCGGCCACCGTCGCCGCCGAGCTCGAGCCGCTCGGCG
>NZ_JBFAPC010000167.1:0-12190 GCF_040675535.1 Patulibacter sp. NPDC049589
CTCGCGGCGCAGCGACGCGACGCGGACCTCGGCGGCGCGCGAGCGGGCGTCGGCCTCGCGGGCGCCCTCCTCGGCGCGGCGCAGCCGCTCGGCGGCCTCCTGGGCGCGGCCGTCGGCGTCCTGGATCCCGGCGGACGTGTCGCGGGCGCGGGCTTCGGCGTCCTCGGCGCGGCGCTCGGCGGCGGTGACCTGCGTCGCGGCCTCGTCGCGGGTGGCGGCGACCTCGCGCTCCAGGTCGGCGACCCGCCCCTCGGCGGCGGCCACGCGGGCGTCGGCGTCGGTGCGTCCGGCGGCGGCCGTGCGCTCGCGGGCCTCGGTGGCCGTGCGGGCGTCGGCCTGCGCGGCGGCGAGCGCGCGCTCCAGGTCGGCGATGCGGGCGTCGGCCTGCGAGCGGGCGTCGGCCAGGGCGCGCTCGAGCTCGGCGACGCGGGGGGAGGCCCCGGGCTCGGGGTCGCCGCGCAGGGCGGAGAGGTCGGCGGCGGCCTCCTCGGCGTCGCGGCGGCGGGCGACCTCCGCGACACGGACGGCGTGCAGCAGCCCGCGTAGCCGATCGGCCTCGGCGAGGGCGGCGTCGCGCTCCTCGGCGATCGCCTCCGCGGCCTCACGGACCTCGGCGGCGTGCTCCCGCTCGACGCGCAGGGCGTCCTCCAGGGCGGACGCGCGTGCGTCGCCGTCGCCCGGGCCGGACCCGGACGTGCTCGTGGACGGGCTGCTCTCGCTCACCCGTGAGGATCCCCCGTCACGTCGAGGAGTCTAGGCCGACGACCCACATGTCGTTAGCTCGTCACCCGGTCTTGCAGGATGTCTGCCAGCGCGTCGAGCGCATCGACGAGTACGGCGGACGCATCCTTGTGCGCGTCGAGGGTCCGGAAGCGCTCCGGCTCGCCGGTCGCCAGCGCGTCGTAGGCGGACTCCACGCGGGAGAAGAACGCGTCCTGCTCGAGCTCCATCCGGTCCCGCTCTCCGCCGCGGTCGTCGAGCCGCCGGCGGCCGGTCGAGCGCGACACGCGCAGCAGCAGCGTGCGGTCCGGGCGGCAGCCCTGGGTCGCGAGCTCGTTGATCCGGGCGACGGCCTCCAGCCCGAGCCCGCGGCCGCCGCCCTGGTACGCGAGCGAGCTGTCGACGAAGCGGTCCAGCAGGACCCAGCGGCCGTCGTCCAGCGCCGGCAGCAGGACCTCGGCGCACAGCTGGGCGCGCGCGGCGGCGAACAGCAGCGCCTCCGTGTGCGGGTGCACGGTCAGCGACGGGTCGGCGACCAGGGCACGGATCCGCTCGCTGACCTCGACGCCGCCGGGCTCGCGCAGGCGCAGCACCGGCAGGCCCCGCTCGGCGAGGGCGGACTCCAGCCCGGACACGAGCGTCGTCTTCCCCGAGCCGTCCAGTCCTTCGATGGTGATGAGGCGTCCGCGTCGGTCCGGCATCGAGGGACGACGCTACTGCGCGCCGGGGGTGCGGCGGGGACGGGTCGGGGCGGGGGAACCCCGCACGGGAGGCCCGCGCGGCCCGTGCGGAGGGGTCGTTGCGAGAACCGGCGGACGCGATACGCGATCGGTACAGCCCCGATCCAGGGCGGTGACGGCGGCGGCCGATGCTTCTCCCATCAGCCGCACCGGCACCACCGGACACCGTTCCCAGGTCCGCTTCCCATGGTCGGCGCCCTGCTCTCCCGTCCCCGTCGCCACCCTCGCCCTGCTGCTCGTCGCCACCGGCGTGGCGATCGGCTCCGGCAGCTCGTTCACGTCGAGCGCCGCCACCGCCGCGAACACCTTCGCGACCGGTACGCCGCCGACCCGGCCCTGTCGCCGCGCCACCCGAGAATCTCGCCAGCGGGACGCTCCTGCAGACGACCTCGAAGACGAGGCCCGGTCAGGCCGTCGGGCCCGCCGCCGCGGCGCGCCGCAGCTCCCGCGCGCCGTCGGCCAGCGCGGGGGCGTCGTCCGCCGTCGGCCCCTCGGCGATCAGGTGCTCGAGGCCCCGGGCGACCGGCGAGGCGTCCGGCAGCCCGAGCGTGCCGAGCAGGCCGGCCAGCTGGTGGGCCTGCATGCGGGCGCGGTCGCGCAGCTCGTCGTCCAGCGTCCCCGCCGCGAGGGCGGTCGCGGTCTCCTCGAGGACGTCGATGCGCGCGTCGACCCGCGGGCGGGCGCGCTCCCACATGGCGGCCATCGCCTCGTCGAGTCCGGGGTCCGTCTCGGCCATGGGCGCATCCTAGGAGCGCGGGGGCCTGCGACCGGTGCCGCGGCCGGGATGGGGCCCGACCGGCGGGGTCCGAACGTCTGGCGATCCCGCGATGCCCGACCGATACCGGACGGACCCGCCCTCGACGTCCGGCCGCGGCCGGACGTCCGTCCGGGGCGACCCGGGCAGATACGACTTCGATACGCGTCGGACCGCTTCCTGTCACGGACGGCGCCGAACATGCCCGGTGAGATCCCCAGACTCATGTTCCGTACCGCCCACGCCACCTCGTACCGCCTCCCGTCGCTCGCACGCCCGTGCGGCCGCCCGGCGTCCGCGGTCCGGCCGCCCTCCGGGGTCCTCCCCGCTGCGGCGCGCCCCGGCGGAGCGTCGCGATGAGTCGCCCTCTCGAACCGCACGCGCCCGATGAGGACCCGCCGATGAACCCCAGCACCTCCGAGAGCTCCGCGGAGCAGAAGGCCGCCGCGGAGCAGCGGCGGCTGGCGGCGGTCCGCTCCACGGGGTTGATCGGGGTCGAGGCCGGCGAGCGGATCGACCGGATCGCGCGCCAGGCCGCGCAGATCACCGGCGCGCCGATGGCGCTCGTCTCGCTGATCGACGAGCACCGCCAGTGGAACCCGGGCGTCCACGGCGAGAACGCCCCGCGCGAGGCCCCGCGCGGCTTCTCCATGTGCTCCGCGGCCATCGGGTCGCCCGAGCCGTTCGTCATCCCCGACGCGTCGAAGGACCCCGACTGGGCGGACATGCCCGGCATCGCGTCGGACCCCAACGTCCGCTTCTACGCCGGCCAGCCGATCGACGACGGCGAGGGCAACCTGATCGCCGTCCTCTGCGTGATCGACGTCGTCCCGCGCGAGGCCGACGCCGAGCTGCTCCAGACGCTCGCGGACCTCGCCGTCTGGGCGCGCCACGAGCTGCTCGCCGGGCGGCTGGCCGCGTCCACGCCGGCCACCGAGGAGCCGGCGGCCCCGACGGCGACGGAGAACGACAGCGCCTCGGAGGAGCGGCTGCAGGAGCTCGAGCGGCTCCAGTCGCTCGTCGTCTCCACCGCCGCGCACGAGCTGCGGACCCCGCTGACCGTGCTGCGGGTCCACGCCGACCTGCTGGCCGCCGCGGCCGCCGAGCTCGGCCCGGAGGAGCGCGCGTCGCTGGACGCGATCACGCGCGCCGTCACCCGCCTGCAGGACGTCAGCGACGGGCTCGTCGCCGACCTGCGCGGGTCGGCCGGCGGCGCCGAGGAGGCGCTCCGCCGCTGGCTGAAGCTCGAGGACGGGTCCCAGCGGATCCGCCCAGGCACCGACGACTGATCGCCCGGGCGCCGGGTCGGGCCCGGCGCGCTCCTCCCGCCCGCGCCGTCGCGGGCGACCGGCTCACTCCGCCGGCGGGCGGTACCGGTAGCCGATCCCGCGCACGGTCTCGATCGTCTGGTCTGCCTGGTGCTCGGCGAGCTTGCGCCGCAGCCGGCTGACGTAGAGCTTCACCTGGTCGGCCGTCGCCATCCCGTCCCAGACGCGCTCGATCAGCACGTCGGAGGGCAGCACCCGGCCGGCCTCGCCGGTCAGCGCGGCGAGCAGCGCGTACTCGCGCCGCGTCAGCTGCAACTCCGTCCCGCCGATCGTCACGAGCCGCTGCTCGCGGTCGAGCGTGATCAGCGCGTCCTCGTAGACCTCGACCGGCTTGGACGTGCGCTCGCCGCTGCCGCGGCCGCGGCGGACGAGCGCCTCGACGCGGGCCAGCAGCTCCTGCGGGCCGAACGGCTTGACGACGTAGTCGTCCGCGCCGCTGCGCAGCGCCCGGACCTTCGCGAGCTCGGCGTCCTCGCTGGTCAGCATGCAGACCGGGACGTCCGCGACCTCGCGGATCCGCTCGAGCGTCTGCCAGCCGTCGAGCCCGGGCATGTCGACGTCGAGCAGCACGGCGTCCACGGAGCCGGCGAACAGCACCTTCAGGGCCGCCCGGCCGTCCTCCGCCGTGCGCACGGCGAACCCGCCGCGCTCGAGCACGAGCTGGACGACCTCGCGGATCGACTCGTCGTCGTCCACCACCAGGACCTGGGAACGCTCTGCCGCCATGGCGCCACTGTATCCGCCGCGTTCGGCGTCATCGGGCGCGGTCCTGCCGCCCACGGCGCACTACCATCGCCGTCGTGAGCGTCCTGCCCGGCACCGAGCACCAGCCGCACGCCCGGGCCGTCCTCGCCCGCGCGCTGTCGTCCGCCGGACCCGACGGCCGGCACGTCGCCGGCGACCCGTCGCACGCCTACCTCTTCCAGGGACCGCCCGGCAGCGGCAAGCGCACCGTCGCGCGCGCCCTGGCCACCGCCCTCCTGGCCGAGACGGTCGACGGCGAGGTCCTGGATCCCGCCGGCGTCGCGGCGCGCGTGCAGCGCCGGTCGCACCCGGACCTGACGTGGGTGCGGCCGACGGGCGCGGGCGTCATGCGCGTCGCCGACGTCAAGGAGGCCGTCGTCGAGGCAGTCTCGCGGCGCCCGTTCGAGGCGCGCCGGCGCGTGTTCGTCCTCGAGCAGGCGCACGCGATGAACGACGACGCGGCCAACCGCCTGCTGAAGACGCTGGAGGAGCCCCCGGACTACGTCGTCCTCGTGCTGCTGTCGGACCGCCCGGGCGAGCTGCTCACGACGATCCGCTCCCGCTGCCAGAACGTGCGCTTCGACGCGCTGCCGGAGTCCGAGCTCGCGGAGCGCCTGCGCGCCGACCACGGCGTCGACGAGACCACCGCGCTGGCGTGCGCGCGGCTCGGCCTGGGCGACGCGATCCTGTCGGCCTCGCTGGCCGGCCGCGAGGGCGCGCCGATGCGGGCCGCCGCCGAGGCGCTGGCCCGCCACGCGGTGCACGGGGTCGCCGGCATGCCGCCGTGGAAGGCGATGTCCGAGGCCGCCGCCGAGCGCGGCAAGGCCGCCGGCGCCGTCGTCGAGCGCGAGGCGAAGGAGACCGCCGAGCGGCTGCCCGACCGTGAGCGCAAGCGGATCGAGCGGGACGCCAAGGACGACGCCAAGCGGGCCGTCCGTCGCGAGCGCACCGCCGCGCTGGACGTGTCGCTCCGGCTCTGCGGGCTGTGGTTCCGCGACGCGGCGTCCGTCGCCGTCGGCGCCGAGGCGGCCGTCCACCACGTGGACCGGCTGCCGGCGCTGCGGGAGGACGCCGCGCGCTCCGACGTCCACCCCCTGTTGCGCTGCGTCGACGTCGTCGACGAGACGCGGCGCACGCTGCGCCGCAACGCCACCGAGGACCTGCAGCTCGACGCGATGAGCGTCCGGCTGGCCGGGGTCCTCGGGCGGCGCTGAGGCGCCCGTCGCTCAGCCGCCCGTGATCGTCACGTAGAACCGCTTGCGCGTGGCGGCGCTGGTCGGCGAGCCGTCGCTCAGGCGCGGGCTGACGACGAAGTGCGAGCTCGTGTTCGTGCCGGGGGGTGCGCAGGCCACGACGCCGGTGATGGCGCAGCGGGTCGCCGCGATCTCGCCGGAGAACTCGGGGTTCGCGTCGGATCCGGGCTGCTTGCCGTTCATGCCGTTGGGCGGAGTGTCCTGGTCGACCTGGTTCTGCAGGGCGATGGTGGCCGTCAGGCCCTTGGCGGAGAGGTCCTCGCCCGCGTCGACGTAGACGTTCTCCGACGCACCGGGCGGGTTGGCGACGTAGGCGGAGCGCACCGTGAAGCCGCCGGACTGCGCCTCGATCTCGCCCGCGGCGTTCACCAGCAGCCAGCGGGCGGCCTTCGGGGCGGCCGGGACCTTGGTCAGCGCCTCGGCGACGGCCTTGTCGACGGCCTCCTTGACGATCGCGTCCGCGTCCTTGCCGTCGACGCGGTCGGCGTTCAGGCCGGTCGCGACGCCGGTGGCGTTGGTCGTGAACGGCTTCGTGCCGTCGCCGCCGCCCGCGACGCTGATGTCGCCGCCGGTGGTGCCCTTGCCGGCGCGGAACTCGAAGGCGAGCCCGGTCGAGAGGTTGTTGGCCCGCAGGCACGGGAGCTTCTGGTCGGTGGCCGACGTCCGGGCCGTCGAGCGGCAGCCGTAGATCGCACCGCCGCCGGTCGTCGAGAGGTTCGACTGGCGCGTCGCGTAGCCGCCCTTGGACGAGGACCCCGCGTCCTCGGTCGCGATCACCTGGGTCTCGCTGGTGGCGCTGTTGCGCTGGCCGAGCCGGAGGTCGCCGCCGGTCGCGGCGTACGTCAGCGGGGCGACGCCGAAGGCCAGGACGCCGGTGCCGACCAGCACCGCGCGCATCCGGCCGCTCGGCACCAGCCGGCGCAGGGGGTGGCGACGGGACGGGATCTCGTGCTGCTCGTTCTCGTGCTGCATGCTGCTCCAGGGGTCGATCCGCACCCAGCCGCTCCCGGGCCGCAGTGTCGGATGTCGGGTAGAACGTGGGAACCGGGCGAGTGGATGCGCGCCAAACGAAGGATGTGGCGCCACCTGGATCGCGGACGCCGTGCGGTCGGCATGCTTCGGTCCTCGGGCAGGGCGGGCGGCCGGGGCGGGGCCCGGCCGCGACGGCATGCCGGTGTGACGCGAGCCCATGAGTGGGGCGATTCGGCACCGATCGCCCCAGCGGAGCGTTGCTAGCGTCGACGCGTACCCCGTTCTCCGCCCACGCGCCGCACCGCTGCACCGGCGCGGGCGGGCGCCGGACCGCGGGTGCGTCCCGTCCCGCATGCCCGCCCCGCCGCCCGCGCCGCCCCGCGCCGGGCGGCGGAGCCCGGTCCGCGACCCGTCCAGCGGCGCCCGGATCGCGACGGCGGGCCCTCCGCCCGGCCGACTACGATGGGCCCCGGTGACCGCTGAGACCCCACGTCCGTTCTCCGGCCGGCGCATCCTCGTGGTCGACGACACCGAGGAGCTCTCCGACATCCTCCGCTTCGTGCTCGCGCGCGAGGGCGCCGAGGTCGACGTCGCCGCCGACGGGCACACGGCCGTCCAGCGCGCCACCGAGGAGCCCTTCGACGTCGTCCTGATGGACGTCGGGCTTCCGGGGATCGACGGGCTCGAGGCGTGCCGGCGGATCACCGCCGTCCGCGACGTCACCGTCGTCATGCTCTCCGCCCGCCACGCGGCCGCGGACCGCGAGGCCGGCGCCGCCGCCGGAGCGGCCGGCTACCTGCCCAAGCCCTTCGCCCCCCGGACGCTCGTGGCCGAGCTCCGCGAGATCCTCGCCGCGGCCGAACGGCCCGGCCATGGCGGTGGCTGAGCCTCCCGCCGCCGGGCTCGCCGGCCACCTCGACCCCGCGCCCGAGCACCTGCACGCGCTCAGCGTCGCCTGCGGGCTGGAGCTGTCGAGCTTCCGGGCCCCGCACGTGGCGCGGACGGTCGACCGGGCCGTCGCCCGGCTGGGCGCCGCGGGGCCCGCGGGGCTCGCGGCCGCGATCGCGACGGACCCGGGGCTGCGGGCGCGGTTCCGGCGTGCGGTCGCGGTCTCGACGACCGGCATGTTCCGCGACCCGGCGCAGTTCGACCTGCTCGACCGCCTGATGCGCGAGGGCGACCGCCGCGGCCGGCCGCTGCGGGTGTGGTCGATCGGGGCGTCCGACGGCAGCGAGCTGTGCAGCGTCGCGCTCCTGCTCGCGGGCCAGGACGGGCTGCAGGGCGCGACGCTCCTGGGCAGCGACCTCCTGCCCGAGAACGTCGAGCTCGCCCGGCAGCGCAGCCGCGACCGGCTCCACCCGGAGGCGCTCTCCACCGTGCGCTTCGAGCAGCGCGACGTCGCCCGGACAGCGCCCGCGGGGCCGTGGGACGTCGTCCTCTGCCGCAACGTCCTGATCCACCTCGCGCCGGCCGCCAAGCAGGCGATGCTCGACCACGCCGCCGGCGCGCTGTCGGCCGGCGGCCTGCTGGTGCTGGGCCGCAGCGAGCGCCTGCCGCGCGACGACCGGCGCGGCCTGGACGACGCCGGGGCCAACGCGTACCGGAGGCCCGCGTGAGCACCCGCCTCAGCACGATCACCCTCACGCTGATGGTCGTCGTGGCGCTCGTCATCGGCGCGATCATCGGCGGGCTGACGCTCGGCACCGTCCGCCTGCGCGACGCCGGGTCCGACTCCGCCCGGGCCGAGCGGACCGTCGCGACGGCCACGCGGATCCAGAGCCTCGTGATCGACCTGGAGACCGGCGAGCGCGGGTTCCTCGTCACCCGGGACCGCCGCTTCCTGGAGCCCCTGCGCGAGGCGCAGCGCAGCCTCCCGTCGCTGCTGACCTGGCTCGAGCGCTCGTCGGGCACCGGCGGCCAGCGGGAGCGCGCACGGGCGATCGCGGACGGCGTCCGGTCGTACGAGCGCGACTGGGTGACCCCGATCGTGCGGCTCGGCGGCCGGGACCTCGGGGCCGCGCGGCGCAAGGTCGCCAGCGGCGGGGGCAAGACCCGCGTGGACGCCCTGCGCAAGCTCTTCTCGGCCTTCGTCGGTGACGAACAGGCGCGGGCCGATCACGTGCGGGCCGACGCGGCGGAGGCCGGGCGCCGCGGCATCCTGACCGGGGTGGCGGGCGGCATCGTCGCGGTCCTGATCATCCTGGCGACCGGCGTGTCCGTCATGCGCGCGGTCGTGCGGCCGCTGCGCCGGCTGGCGGGCGCGCTGGTGCGGGTCGGGCACGGCGACCTGCAGGTGGAGGTCGACGAGGACGCGGTCGGCGAGGTCGGCGACCTCGAGCGCGGCTTCAACGCGATGAGCCGCTCGCTGCAGGAGCACCACGACGAGCTCGAGGGCCAGACGGCCGAGGTCGAGGCCCAGCGAGACGACCTCGAGCGGACGTTCTCGGAGCTCGAGGACGAGAAGGCGTGGGTCGAGACGCTCTTCGGGTTCGTCGAGCGGCTGGTCGCCGAGCGTGAGCTGCAGGGGGTGGCCGACGTCGCGCTGGAGCACGTCGTCCGGCAGGCGCGGGCGGACGCCGGCGCGATCCGCACCGTCGGCGAGGAGGGCGCGCTCGAGCTGACCGCCACGCTCGGGGTCGCCGAGGGCGCGCTGGCGGCCACGATCGCTCCGGACGACGGCGTGTCGGGCCGCGCGGTCGCCGAGCGCCGCCCGATCGTGCTGTCGCACGCCGACGCCGGCCTGCAGGTCGAGGGGCTCGGTGGCCCCGCGCACCCGGTCCGCGTCCGGCACGAGCTGCACGTCCCGCTCTTCCGCGGCCGCGAGCTGCTGGGCGTCCTCGTGGTCGCGCGCGTCGCCGACCGCGCGTTCCGCCCCGAGGACGTCGACCGGGTGCGTGGGCTCGCCGAGCAGGCCGCCGTCGCCCTGGCGAAGGCCGTGGAGGAGCGCCGCTCCGCCCGCCTGGCCGCCGTCAACGCCTCGGTGCTGGACGCCACGTCGTTCGGGGTCGTGATGTACGACGTCGGGGGGCGCGTCGTCGTCGTCAACCGCGTGATGCGGGAGATGGCCGCGGTCCTCGGCATCGACTTCGACACCATGTCGCTGCAGGGGCGCGTCGATGCGATGCTGCGCCACGCGACGGACCCGCAGACGGCCGCGGCGGAGTTCGCGCGCGTCGCGCGGGACGCGCGCCTGCACATGCGCGTCGAGATGCACGTCGCCGAGGCCGACCGCTGGTTCATCGCGCGGACCGATCCGGTGCTCGACGCCGACGGGGCGCTGCTCGGGCGGATCGTGTCCTACCGCGAGAGCACCCGTGACCACGAGCTGCAGCGGATGCGCGACGAGTTCGTCGCGACGGTGACCCACGAGCTGCGCACGCCGCTGTCGTCGGTCGTCGCGGCCGTCGACCTGCTCGAGGACGAGACGGACGAGCCGACGCCGGGCCAGCAGCACTGGGCCGGCATGATCCGCCGCAACGTCGACCGCCTGCTGCGCCTCGTCGACGATCTCCTGACCGTCGCCCGCGCGGAGTCCGGCGAGTTCGCGGTGCAGACGGCGCCGGCGGACCTCGCGACGATCGTGCTGGACGCCGCCGCGAGCGCCCGGGCCGGCGCCGAGGCCAAGGGCGTGACCGTGGAGGTCCGCGCGGTGCCCGCGCCGGTGGTCGCGGACGTCACGAGGATGGCGCAGGCGGTCGACAACCTCCTCGCCAACGCCGTGAAGTTCACGCCCGAGGGCGGCACGGTGCGCGTGGACGTCGTGCCGCGCCCGGGCGACCGGACCGTCGAGCTCGTCGTCGCCGACTCGGGCATCGGGATCCCCGAGGAGGACCGCGGCCGGCTCTTCGAGCGCTTCTACCGCGCCCCGGCGGCGACCCGGGGCGCGGTCCCCGGGACGGGCCTCGGCCTGGCGATCACGCGCTCGATCGTCGCGGCCCACGGCGGCACGATCCGTGTGGCCGACGGCATCGACGGCGGCACGGCGTTCGTGATCGTGCTGCCGGTCGACGGGCCGTCGCGGGGCTGACGCCCGGGGGCGGGTAGGGCCTGACGCCGGGGGTTCGGGCCGGGTCGGGGGCGGACCGACCGGGGCGCGTCTGCGGACCGGGTGCTCCCGAACCTGTCCGGCGAACCCGGTCCGGAGCGGAGCGGCGCGCCGTCGGCGGCCGGCGGACCGGGTGCTCCCGAACCGGTCCGGCGAGCCCGGGCCGCTCAGCCGTCGTGCTCGGCGGCGCTGATGACCCGCGCCAGGGCGGTCGTCAGCTGCGCGTGCAGCGCCGGGGTGCGGACGGCGATCCGGACGTAGCGGTCGTCGAGGCCCGCGAACGTCGTGCAGGGGCGCACGGCGATGCCGTGGTCGTGCAGGCCGCCGACGGCGTCGACATGGGCCGGGGTGCGCACGAGGACGAAGTTCGCCGCGCCGTCCCAGACCTGGACACCGGCGAGCTGGCGCAGGCGGGCCACGAGGTCGCCGCGGTGCGCGGCGGTGCGGGCGGCGATCCGGCCGCACGCGTCGGGGCGGCCGGCGTAGGCGCGCAGGAGCTCCAGCGCGGGGCTCGAGCACGTCCACGGCGCGCCGGCCTCGCGCACGGACGCGACGAGCTCCGGGTCGCCGAGCAGGTAGCCGCAGCGGATGCCGGGGACGGAGAGCGCCTTGGTCAGGCTGCGCAGGACGACGAGGTCGCCGGCGCCGTCGTCGGCGGGCCGCTGGTCGGCCAGCGCGCCGCCGGCGGCGTCCGCGGCGTCGTCGCCGACGAAGTCGAAGAACGCCTCGTCGACCAGCACCGTGCGGCCGGGCCGCCGCAGGCGCAGGATCGACTCGCGGCTGTCGAGGACGCCCGTGGGGTTCTCCGGGCGGCCGACGACGACGAGGTCGCAGTCCTCCGGCACGGCCTCGGGGTCCAGCGCCCAGTCGTTCTTCGCCTCGCGCGGGACGCGGACGATCTCGGCGCCGACGGTCCGGAGCGCGGCCTCGGACTCCGTGAAGCCCGGGACGACGACGGCCGCGCGCTTCGGGCGCACCGCGAGCGCGAGCCGCCAGAAGCCCTCGACGGCGCCGCCGAGCGGCAGCACGCCGTCGGGGGCGCGACCGTGCAGCTCGGCCAGCGCCTCCGCCGCCGGGCGGTCGTCGGGGTAGCGGCGGCCGCGGTCCAGGCCGTTCATCAGCGCCTGGCGGGCCCAGCCGGGCGGGTCGCCGTCGACGACGTTGACCGCGAAGTCGAGCATGCCCTCGGGGACCATGCGGTCGCCGTGCAGGCGGGCGCCGGGCGGGACGGGGAGGGCGGTGCGCAGCGGGACGGACGGCGCGTCCGGCCCGGGGGCGTCGGCGTCGCCCGGGGCCGGCGCGCCGGGCCGGTCGACGTCGGCCGGAGCGTCGGTGGGGTCGGGCGAGGCGGCGCTCGCCGGCAGGACTGCGGCGTCCGTGGCGGAGCCTGCGGCGGCGGGCCCGACGGAGGCACCGGGGCCGGCCGGGCCGGAGGGCCCGCCGCCGGCGGAGGCGCCGCTGACGATCGGTCCCGAGGGCCCGTCTCCGGCTGGACCGCCCGCGCCCGCCGGCGGCCCGCCGGTCCCCGGGCCGCCCCCACGGCCTCGATCAGGAGGTCGAAGTAGAGGTCGTCGAAGAGGAGGAACGACAAGAGCTCGCCGCGCGCCGGGGTGCGGCCGTTGCCGAGCAGACGG
>NZ_JBFAPC010000168.1:0-12169 GCF_040675535.1 Patulibacter sp. NPDC049589
GTCCGCGCCGGGCCCGCCGCCCGCGGAGCCGGTCGCGCCGCCCGGGGTCCAGCCCCCGCCGCCGGACGACGAGCCACCGCCCGCGGGCCGCGCCGACGGCTGCGGCGTGGGTCCCGTGTCCCCGGATGGACCTGAACGGGTCGGGCGTCCGAAGGCGTCGTACTCGGGGCTCATGTCGGCGGAAGCCTCGCAGTCCGGGGCTCCGTCCGCCATCGGTGCATGCACCCCCTCGGGGCGAGGCCCCGTCCTGCCTGGCGGAGCGTCCCACGAGCGGGACCAGGACGGGACCGCCGACCCGCTCCGCCGGGGCCCCGGGGCGCGAGGGGCCCTCGGACACGGGCGACGGCGCCCACCGGGACGGGCCCGCCCGGACCATCGCCGCTACCAGTCCGGCAGCGCCTCGGCCTGCTCGCGGACGTCCTGCACGCTCAGGGGCCAGCCCTTGTCGGGGTCGTAGACGAGCTGGTCCAGCGTCGGGCTCGACCAGCGCAGGACGTTCTGCAGGTGCTGGCCGGCGCTACGGGCCATCTCCTCGGGCACGCCCTGCAGGTCCAGGGGCAGCTCGAGCTCCTCCTGGACCTCGTCGATCAGCTCCTGGCCGCCGGGCTCCGCGTCCTCGAGGGCCCAGACGTAGTGGGCGATCCAGGCCTGCAGGAACGCGAAGAGGTCCTCGGCCACGACGGCGCACGAGGGGACCTCCTCGTCGCCGTCCCCGGCGCCGATCAGCACCACGAGCGGCCGGGCGGCCTCGTCGCGCGGAGCCCAGATGCCGAAGACGTCGCCGCCGGCGTCGGCCCCGAACGGCACGACCTCCTCGGGCACGAACCACTCGCGCGACCGCAGCGCGTTGCGGGCAGTGGCGACGTAGGGGCCGGGCACGAGGCGGGTCTTCACCAGCGCGTACGTGCGGAGGTTGCCGCCCAGGAGGACCGACCCGCCGCCGACGGTCCGCGACCACTCGCGCAGCTGCGCGGGGATCGGCCGGCCGAGCTTGCGCTCCGCCTCGTCGATCTCGTCGTCGCTCGCCCCGCCGGGCAGTTGCGCGTCCGGATCGAGGAGCTCGACCACCCGCAGCAGCCGGTCCAGTCGCTCGGCATCCTCGGGACTCAGGTCGGGCTGCACCGCACCGAGGCTAGAGGAATGCCCATGCCGGATCGCTCTGGTGCCAGCGCGAACCGGTCTTGGACGACGACGCCCTCCGTTCCTAGCGTGGGGTGTCCCCCATGAGTACCACCGCCGCCCGCTCCACCCCGGCCCGCCCCCCACGCCCGGCGAACCACACCCTCTGGGTCGTGCTCGTCGCGCTGGTCGCCGCGCCGATGTCCCTGACGAGCGTCACCGTGGCGCTGCCCGACATCGGCCGGGACCTGCACGCCGGCGTCGCCGCCCAGGCGTGGGCGGTCACCGGCTACAACGTCGCCTTCGCGAGCCTGATGCTGGCCGCCGGCGCGCTCGGCGACCTCGTCGGCCGCCGCCGGATGTTCACGATCGGGACCGGCGTGTTCGCCGCCGGGCAGCTCGTCGCGGCGCTCGCGCCGTCGATCCTGGTGCTGGACCTCGCCAGGGTCGTCGCCGGCGTCGGGGCCGCGATCGCCCTGCCGTCGGGCAGCGCGCTGCTGGCGTCGCGCTTCGCGGGCGCCGCCCGCGCGAAGGCGTTCGGCGCGTTCGGCACCACGCTCGGGGCGGGGCTGGCGCTCGGCCCCGTCCTCGGCGGAGTGCTCGCCGACCAGGTCGGCTGGCGCTCCGTGCTGCTGATGCTCGCGCTGCTGGGCGGCGTGGCCTCGGTGCTCGCGCCGCGGCTGATGGACGAGTCGCGCGACCCCGACGCCCACCGCGTCGACTGGGCGGGGACCGTGACGTTCACGGCCGCCCTGGCCGTGCTGATCCTCGCGATCGTCGGCGCCCCGCAGCACGGCTGGCTCGCCGCGCGGACCCTCGTCCTCGCTGGTCTCAGCGTCGTGCTGCTCGCCGCGTTCGTCGTCGTCGAGCGCCGCCAGGAGCGGCCGATGCTCGACCTGCAGCTGCTGCGCCACCGGCGCTTCCTCGGGCTCTGCATCGCGGCGATGGCGATCGTGATCGCCTTCGTGCCGCTGCTCGTGAACCTGCCGACGCTGTTTCACGCGCTGCGCGGCGTCGACGCCAGCACGGCCGGCGCGCTCCTGATGTTCCTCACCGTCCCGACGCTCGTCGTGCCCGTCGTCGCCGGGGCGCTCCTGGCGCGGGTCGACATCAAGACCCTCGTCTGGACCGGCCTGACGCTCGAGGCGCTCGGCGTCGCCTGGCTGACCGCGGCGCCGCCGGCGGGCGCGCTCGGCGCGCTCGCGCTGCCGCTGGTGGTCGCCGGCACCGGCGTCGGGATCGCCAACGGGGTGCTCGACGGCGCGGCGGTCTCCGTCGTCCCTCCCGCCCGCGCGGGCATGGCGGCGGGCCTCTTCAACACGATGCGTCTGGGCGCGGAGACCGTCGCGATCGCCGTCGCCGGCTCGCTGCTGGTCAGCTGGACGAGCAGCGGCGCGGGCGCCGACGACCGGCTCCCCGCCGGCGCGGACGCCCACCGACTGTCGGACCTCGTCAACCAGGGCGACGTCGCCGGGGCCGCCGCCACGGCGCCCGCCGGCCCCGCCCGCGACGCCGTCCTCGCCGTCACCCGGCACGCCTACGCCGGCGCGATGGACACGACCCTGTGGGTGCTCGCGGCGGTCTGCGCGCTCGCGCTGCTGGCGACCGCCGTCCTGCTGCGCACCCGGCCGACGGCACGGAGCGCCCGTGCGGAGGGCGTATCGTCGGACGCGTGCTCGACCTCCGTCGCCTGAGCTACTTCCTCGCCGTCGCGACCGAGCGCAGCTTCACGCGGGCGGGCGAGCGGCTGCACGTCGCGCAGCCGGCGCTCAGCCGCCAGGTGCGCCTGCTCGAGGAGGAGCTCGGCGTCGAGCTCCTGGTCCGCGGCGGCGCCCAGGGCCTGGAGCCGACCGCCGCCGGCGCCCTGCTGCTCGAGCGCGCGCCCGCGCTCCTGGCGGGGCTCGAGGGCCTGCGCGAGGACGTCCAGCGGCTCGGCGGCGGCGAGCGGGAGCGCCGGCTCGTCCGGGTCGGCTACGCCGCCAGCGCCGGCTACGAGACCGCCGTGCGGATCGTCGCCGCCGTCGGCCGGCGCGACGCCGCGATCGACGTGCAGGCCCGCGTCGTCTGCGTCGCCGACGCCCTGGACGCGCTGCGCGCCGGGACCCTCGACGCCGCGATCCTGCGCTGCCCGCCGGACGCCCCCGGCCTGCACCGCCGCCTCGTCCGCCGCGAGCTGCAGGGCGTCCTCCTGCCGGGCGACCACGAACTCGCCCGCGGCGAGGTCGTCGCGCTGAGCGCCCTGCGCGACGTCCCGATCGTCCTGCACCCCCGCGACGCGAACCCCGGCCGCTACGACGCGATCGTCGCGGCCTGCCGGGCCGCGGGCTTCGAGCCCGACGTCCGTGCGCCGCTGGTCGCCTTCGACCCCGCGCACCAGGCGGTCCGCGACGGGGCGGGCGTGACGCTCGTGAGCGAGCCGACCGGCGGCCTCGGCGACGGCCTGACCTGGCGCCCGCTGGCCCCGGCGCTCGTCCTGGACGTCGTCCTGCTCACCCCGCTGGTCGACACCGCCGACGGCGTCGCGACGCTCGCGGACGTCGCGGTCGAGGTCGCCGCGTACGAGGGCTGGCTCGACGACCCGCGGCTGCTCGCGCCGGTCCAGGATCCCGCCGAGGTCGGTCGTCCCGATCGCCTGAGCGCCTAGCGCGGACCGGGGCGGGGCCCGCGCCCCCTGCGGGTGCCCCGAGCCCCGCCGCAGTCCGACGCGCCCCTACCCGAGAAGCTCGGGGCGGGGCCCGCACGTTCTCCTAGGAGAACTGCCCGAAGGGCTGCTCGGGGCGGATCGTGTCCTCGCCCGAGAGCCCGAACGCGCTGTGCAGGGCCTGCACGGCGTCGGGGACCTGGGCGCCGGGGACGACGCAGGAGATCTTGATCGGCGAGGTGGAGATCATCTCGATGTTGATCCCCCGCTCGCCGAGGACGGTGAAGACCTTGGCGGCGACGCCCGGGTGCGTCTTCATGCCGGCGCCGACGATCGAGACCTTGCCCATCTCGGCCTCGGTGCGCACCGCGGTGATGCCGAGGTCGGCGATGACCGGCTTCAGCGCGTCCTGCGCGGCGAGCAGGTCCTCGCGCGGGACCGTGAACGACATGTCCGCGCGGGCACCGGGCTCGGGCGGCTCGTTCTGGATGATCATGTCGACGTTGACGCCGGCCTCGGCCAGCGCCGTCGCGATGCGGCCGGCCGCGCCGGGGGTGTCCGGGACGCCCGACAGCGTGATCCGCGCCTCGACCGTCGAGTGGGTCACGGCGGTGATGAGCGGGTTCTCCACGGTGTTCTCCTCGGTGGTCTTCGCAAGCGCGGCGGCGGCCTCGGCCTCGGACACGACCCACGTGCCCTCGGAGTCCTCGAAGCTCGACCGGCAGTGGATGCGCACGCCGTGCGTGCGGGCGTACTCGACGGAGCGCAGCTGCAGGACGCCCGCGCCGGAGGACGACATCTCGAGCATCTCCTCGAAGGACACGACGTCGAGCTTCTTCGCGCGCGGCTCGACGCGCGGGTCGGCGCTGAAGACGCCGGGCACGTCGGTGTAGATCTCGCAGACGTCGGCGCCGACGGCGGCGGCCAGCGCGACGGCGGTGGTGTCGGACCCGCCGCGGCCGAGCGTCGTGACGTCCTTCGCCGTCGACACGCCCTGGAAGCCGGCGACCAGGACGATGCGGTCCTGGTCGAGCGCCTCGAGGATGCGGTCCGCGCGGACGTCGAGGATCCGGGCCTTCGTGTGCGACGTGTCGGTGACGATGCCGGCCTGCGAGCCCGTCAGCGAGATCGCCTCGTGGCCGAGGTCGTTGATCGCCATCGCCGCCAGCGCGCAGGAGACGCGCTCGCCGGTCGAGAGCAGCATGTCCATCTCGCGCGGGGCCGGACGGTCGGAGATCTCGAACGCGTCGGCGATCAGCCGGTCGGTCTCCTTGCCGCGGGCCGACAGCACGACGACGACGCGCTGTCCGGCCTCGCGCTTCTTCACGATCCGGGCCGCGGCACGCTTGATGCGCTCGGCGTCGGCGACGGACGTGCCGCCGAACTTCATGACGACGGTGTCGCTGCCGGTTCCGGTGTCGATCAGGGGGCTCATGCGCGCGTCCGATCCTACGGGGACCGCCCGGATGCGGGCTGCGCGGGGGCAGCCCGGCGAGGCGTACTCCGTACCATCGGCGGATGCAGCGATACGTGCCGCGGTGGCTCCTGAAGCTCGTCTTCGGCCTGATCGTCGTCGCGTTCGGCGTCGACTACCTGGTGCAGGAGAACCTCATCCTCGGGGTCATCGGCGTGGCCGCCGGTGGCAGCTTCAGCCTCGAGGCCGTCCGGGACCGGTCGAGCACCCGCGCCTGAGGCGCTCAGCCGAACAGCGCCGGCTTCTCGACCTTCGGCGCCTCCAGCCCGATCCGCCGGGTGAGGTTCCAGAAGTCCGGCAGGTGCGGGGCCAGCGCGGGCTTGCCGCTGGTGACGAGGCCGACCGACGTCGCGCGGCGCGGGTCCGCCCAGCCCAGGACGTTCGTGAAGCCGAGGTGGCCGAACGCGCTCTCGGTGTCCGGGCCGTAGAGGCCGAGGGCCTTCGCGCCGAGCATGTAGCCGGACGCGTGGCGCAGCGGCGCGCCGAGGGTCAGGTCGACCTCGTGGTGCGAGCGCTCGATGATCGCCCGGCGGATCGTCCGGGGCTCCAGGATCCGGACGCCATCGAGCTCCCCGCCGTTCCGGAGCAGCTCCAGGAAGCGCGAGAGCTCGTCGGCGGTCGAGACGACGTTGACCGACGGGATCTCGGCGGTCAGGAAGCGCGGGTCGTTCGAGATCCGGGTGACGGCGTCCAGCGGCATCCCGAACGCCCGGGTCAACGCCGTCGACAGCGGCGGGACCGGCGGCAGGCCGGTGCAGTGCGCGGTCCCGACGAGCGGCAGGTCCTCCTCGGCCACGCCGTAGCCCATCCAGCGGAAGCCCAGCGGATCGAGGATCTCCTCGCGCAGGACGTCCTTCAGCTCCTTGCCGGTGACCGCGCGGACGATCGCCGCGAGCACGAAGCCGCCCGAGATCGCGTG
The DNA here is from genome assembly GCF_040675535.1 of Patulibacter sp. NPDC049589. Taxonomy (NCBI): domain Bacteria; kingdom Bacillati; phylum Actinomycetota; class Thermoleophilia; order Solirubrobacterales; family Patulibacteraceae; genus Patulibacter; species Patulibacter sp. NPDC049589. The sequence goes on from NZ_JBFAPC010000168.1 coordinate 6,154, forward strand.
GTACGAGAGCCGGCTGCCCGGGCGGGTGCGGACGAGCGCCTCGTTCAGGTGCCCCATCACGAACGCGTGGTCCTTGATGCGGTCCATGTCGATCGCGGAGCCCGGGATGTTCGGGATCCCCGCGCGGTGCGACAGCACGTGGTCGATCGTGATCCGGTGCTTGCCCGGCCCGACGAACTCCGGGACGTACTCGCCGACGCGGTCGCCGATGTGCAGCAGGCCGCGCTCGTCGAGCAGGTGGATGACCGTCGCGGTGACGGCCTTCGAGGCGCTGAAGAGGCAGAACGGGTCGTCGGGGGTGGCGAGCACCGGGACCGCGTCGTCGGGCTCCTCGGGGCCGACCCCGCGCGCCCAGCCGATCGTCCGGTCGAGCACCACGACGCCCTCGCGGCGGATCGTCAGCGCGATCGCCGGGTGCACGCCGTGGCGGTAGAGCTTCTCCGTCGCGGCCCAGATGCGCTCGACGCCGTCCTCGGTCATCCCGCCCTCCGCGGCGGGCCGCTCGCGCGGCGAGCGCGTGGTCAGCGGCGCCAGGTCCTTCGGCACGGCGATCCGCCGCAGCGGGTCGGGGCCGATCGGGGGCCGCGGCAGGCGGACGGCGGGGAGCTTCGGGCGCAGCGGCACGCGCGCAGCCTACGGAACCGAAGGATGAGGCGGGAGGGAGCCCCGGCGGCCCGGCGTCGACCGCGCGACGGCCCGCCCCGTCTCCGGCGGGACGGGGCGCGCGGCTCAGCGCCGCGTGGCGCCCAGCACGGTGAGGGTCTTCGTGCGCGCCCGTCCCGCGGTGCCGTCCGCGGCCAGCGGCGTGGCGGTCAGCCGGTAGCGGCCGGCCTTCAGGGCGCGGCCGCTGACCCGGCCGGACAGCCGCAGCGTCGCCCGGCCCTTCGCGACGGGCCGGCGCGCGGTGCTGACGGCAGTGCGACGGACGCAGCGCTGCGCCGCCTTGCGCGGGACCGTCCGCGTCGCGACGCAGCGGCCGCGCGACGCCTTGCGGCCCGTCGCGATCCGCTCGAGGACGATCCGCACGCGGGTGGCGCCGGTCGTCCGCGCCGTGGCGGTGGTGCCGCGGCCCTTCTTGCCGCGCCGCGACACGCCGACCGGCACGACCCGGGCCGAGGACAGCCGCAGCGAGCGCACCTTCGCGGCCGCCGCGACCGGCGGGGTCGCGGTCGCGCCGGCGAAGGTCGGGGTCGCCAGCGCCGCGGGCACCGGCCGCAGGACGATCGTGTGGTCACCGGCGGGCACGGTCACGCGCAGCTGCCGGCCGCCCGCCCAGTGCGCCGCGGATCCGAGCGCCGCGCCGGCCCGCCACGCGAGCACCGGGGTCGCGGGCGGGGCGCCGTCGACGCTGAGTCCGGCGGCGGTGCCCGTCGCGGGGGCGGCGCCGGCGAAGGCCGCGCCGTCCCAGAGGTCGACGTCGCCCGCGCCCGACGTGCGGACCGTGAGGACGCCGGCGCTCCACTGCTGCGACACGACCTGCGGGCCGGAGGCCTGCACCCGCGCCCGGCCGTAGTCCCGCGCGATGCCGGAGTCGGTGCGCTCGGACCCGTCGGCCTGCAGGACGCCCCAGCCGTAGTCGTCGTCGGGGGCCTGCTTCCAGATCCAGACGATCCCCCCGGCCCGCAGGCGGTCGAGGCCGCGGAGGATCTCGAGGCGGTGCAGCTCGAAGCCGCCCAGCGTCTGGCCGCCGGCGATCGACCCGCCCGAGGCGCCCGGCAGCTCGGTCGGGGCGAGCGCGGCGCCGTAGGTGCGGGCCTCGGCCGCCGCCGCGTCGAAGCTGCCGGCGATCTTCCCCGCGGTGCCGGGGCCGGGGTCGACGCCGAAGACGTCGGTGTAGACGTGCGGGCCGTAGACGAGCCCGGGGTCGTCGCTGAAGCGCGCCGCGGCGGTGTCGCGGTCGGTCTGCGTCCGCGTCGCGGTCGGCTCGAACCAGATCGGACCGTCGTAGCGACCGCCGCCCGGGCCCGTCCCGTCGGCGCTGCGCAGCCGCGCGATGAGCCGCCGGTACAGCGGCCACAGGTGCGTCGGCGAGAACGAGTCGGACGCGAACGGGTCGGTCCCGTCGGGGTCGATCGGCTCGTTGTAGAGCTCGACGCCCGCGAGCCCCGGCCCGAGGTCGCGGCCGACGCCGGCCAGCCGCGCGACCGCGTCGGCGTAGTGCTCCTGCAGCGGCTTGCCGGCCACGGTCGCGTTCGCGAAGAAGTTGCGGGCGGCCGTCCGGGACGCCGCGGTGCCGTAGTACGGGTGGCCGCCCGATCCGGAGCCCGTCGACGCCCCGTCGGACTTCGCCGCCCACGCCGGCGCGCCGTCGCTCTCGTCCCCCGACGGGCCCAGCGTCCCGGCGTAGCGGTCCTGGTGCATGTCGAGCAGGACGTAGATCCCCTGCGCGGTGAAGACCCGCGCGTTGTCCCCGATCTGCTGCAGGTAGCGCTCGTCGAAGACCCCGGGGGACGGCTCGATCCGCGACCACGAGACCGCGAGGCGGACGACGTCGAAGCCCAGCGCGCGGGCCTGCGGGCCGTCCTCGGGACGCACCGGCACCGTCCCGTGCGCGCCGGCGTAGTCGACCAGCGCGTTGACGTTCGCGCCGCGCAGCTGCACGGTGCGGCCGTCGGCTGTCTTCAGCGTCCGGGAGCCGTCGGGGGCCGCCGCGACCGTGAGCGCGTCTCCGGCGCTCAGCGGGCGGGGGCCGTCGGTGACGCCGGGCTCCGGCGCGGCCGCCGCCGGCGACGCCGGGAGGCCCAGGACGACGGCGCCGACCACGGCGGCGAGGATGGTGGTGCGGTGGTCGGCCATGGGGTCTCCTGGGGCCCCGCGGCCGCTAGGGCCGCAGGACGATCGTGTGCTCGCCGGCGGGGACGGTCACGCGGAGCTGTCGCCCGCCGACCCACGCCGAGCTCGACTGCAGCGTCGAGGTCGCGTTCCAGGCGCGGACGGTACCGGTTGCGGGGAGGACGCCGTCGACCCTGATCCGCTTCGACACGCCGGTCGCCGGGGCGGTGCCCGCGAACGCGGCGCCGTCCCAGAGGTCGACGGGCCCCGCGCCGGACGTCTTCACCGTCAGGGTGCCGTCCTGCCAGACGGTCGAGACGACCCGCGGGCCGGAGGCCTGCACGCGGGCGCGGCCGTAGCCGGTCGCGATCGGGGTCTCGCCGCGGACCGAGCCGTCGGCGTTCAGGACGCCCCAGCCGTAGCTGTAGTCGGGGTGCTGCTTCCAGACCCAGACCATGCCGCCGATGTTCAGCGCGTCGAGCTGGCCGAGGACGGCGGTGCGGTGGGCCTCCCACGGGCCGGTCGACGCGCCGGGCAGCTCGGTCGGCGTCAGGGCCGCGTGGTACTTGCGGGCCTCGTCGGCCGCGGCCTGGAAGCTCTGCACGATGCGCCCGGGCGTGCCCGAGTCGTTGCTGCCGCTGTAGACGTTGGTGTAGATGTGCGGGCCGTAGACGAGGCCGGCGTCGTCGCTGAAGCGGGCGGCGGCGGGGTCGCGGTCGTTCTGGGTGCGCGTGGCGACCGGCTCGAACCAGATCGGCGCCGTGTAGCCACCGCTGCGCAGCCGCGAGATCACGCGGTTGTAGAAGGGCCACAGCCGCGACGCGGAGAACGTGTCGCCGGTGAGGCTCGTGGACTCCGGGTCGACCGGCTCGTTGTAGAGCTCGACGCCCGCGAACGCCGGACCGAGGTCCTGGCCGACGGCGGCGATCTGCTGGACCGCGTCGGCGTAGTGCTCCTGCAGCGGCTTGCCGGCGACGGTCTCGTTGCGGAAGAACGCGGTCGCCGCGGCGCGCGAGGCGCCGGTCACGTAGTACGGGTGGCCGTCGCTGGAGCCGGGCGCGGTCGACGCGCCGCCGGTCTTCGCGGCCCACGTCGGCGCGCCGTCGGACTCGCCGCCGTCGCCGCCGATCAGGCCCGCGCCGAAGCGGTCCTGGTGCATGTCGAGCAGGACGTAGAGGCCCTGGTCGGCGAAGATCCGCGCGGCGTCGCGCACGCGGTCGAGGTAGGCCTGGTCGAATTGGCCGGGCTGCGGCTCGATCGCCGACCACGAGACCGCGAGGCGGATGACGGAGAACCCGAGCGCCCGGGCCTGCGTGCCGTCGACGGGCGTGACCGGCACCGTCTTGCGGACCCCACCGTAGTCGACGAACGTGTTGACGTTCGCGCCGCGCAGCTGGACGGCGCGGCCATCCGTGGTGCGCAGCACCTTCGTGCCGTCCGGTCCGTCGGCGACGGCGAGGGCGTCACCGACGGTCAGTGGGCGCACGACCGACTCCGCCGGTGGCTGGGGGTCGTCCGGCTCAGCCGGGGGCGTCGGGGTCGATCCTCCGAAACCCAAGAGGGCGAGGAGGGCGGTGAGCAGGATCTGGAGCACGTTCATCGACCCGGCGACCCTATTGGCGCGTCCGGACTCCTCGTGGTCCGGGACGCCGCTGCATCAGATCGTGCGGCGTCCGGCGAACGCCCGTCCGAGCGTCACCTCGTCGGCGTGCTCGAGGTCGGCTCCCACCGGGAGTCCGGACGCCAGGCGGCTGACGCGGACCTCGGGTGAGCGTTCGCGCAGCTCCGCGCCGATGTGCAGCGCCGTCGCCTCGCCCGAGGTCGTGGGGTTCGTGGCCACCACGACCTCGGTGACGGTCGGTCCGCCCGGGGCGGCCGTGCCGTCGTCCACGAGCGGGCCGTTCGCCTCGGTCGCGGCGTCGGGGTCCCCCTCGAGCACGCGGCGGTAGAGCTCGGCCAGCCGCAGGTCGCGGGGCCCGACGCCGTCGACCGGGGACAGCGCCCCGCCGAGCACGTGGTAGCGCCCGCGGTACTCGTGCGTCCGCTCGACCGGCAGGATGTCCGCCGGGTTCTCCACGACGCACAGGAGCGTCGGGTCGCGCCGCGGGTCCTCGCAGATCACGCAGCGCTCGCCCTCCGCGAGGTTGAAGCAGATCCGGCACTCGCCGATCAACTCCTTGACCTCGATCAGGGCGGTCGCGAGCGCGCGGGCCTCCTCGTCCGGCCGCGAGAGCACGTGGTAGGTCAGCCGCTGCGCCGTGCGCGGGCCGACCCCGGGCAGCCGCGAGAAGGCGGCCACCAGGCGCTCGATCGGGGCCGGCTGCACCCGGTCCCTAGAGGCCGAGGCCGCCGAGGCCCATGGCGCCGAGGTCCATGCCGCCCGTGAGGCCGCCCATGCGCTTCTCGGCGAGCTCCTGGGCCTGGCGGATCGCCTCGTTGACCGCCGCGGTGACGGTGTCCTGCAGCAGCTCGGCGTCCTCCGGGTCGATCGCGTCGGGATCGATCGTCACCGACTTGATCTCGAGGCCGCCCGTGATCTTCACGGTGACCATCCCGCCGCCGGCGGTGACGTCGAGCTCCTCGGTCTTCAGGGCCTCCTGCGCGGCCGCCATGTCGGCCTGCATCTTCTGGACCTGCTTCATCATCTGCTGAACGTTGGGCTGACGCATCAGGGTGCTCCGTCGGTACGGGTGGTGGACTCGGGGGCGGACGAGGGGTCGCCGGGCTCGGCGGGCGACGAGACGCCCGAGGCGCCGTCGCCGACCTCCTCGGCCTCGAACTCGGACACGAGGCGGCGGACGACCTCGTCCTCGGGCAGGAGCGGCTCCTCGGGCGCCTCGACGCCCACCTGCTCCTCGGCCCGGATGACGAAGCGGACGCCGAGCAGCTCCTCGAGCTGCGAGGCGATCTTCTCCTTCGCGTCCTCGCGGTTGATCGCGCGGGCGGCCGTCGCCTTCCCCGCGGGCACGCCGAGGATCAGGTCGGCGCCCTTGATCGACACGGCGCGGGCCTGCGAGAGCGCGAACTTCACGGCCCCGCCCATCTGCTCGGCGATCCCGGGCAGCAGCTCGTCGACGTCGGTGGTGGCGAGGCCGACGGCGGCGGCGGGCGCGGCGGCCGGTCCGGCGGCAGGCGCCGGGGGCGCGTAGGCCGAGTTGCCGTCTGGCGCGTACGCAGTAGCTTCGCGTCCATGTCCCCCACGTGCGTGTGGTCCGGCTCTCTGGGAGTCGTGCGTCGGCGATCG
>NZ_JBFAPC010000169.1:0-12135 GCF_040675535.1 Patulibacter sp. NPDC049589
GCGGCGGCGCGCTTCTCACGGGCCTCGCGGCGGGCGGCGGCGCGGGCGGCCTGCTGCTCGGCGGCGCGGCCCGATCCCCCGCTGTCGCCTCCGACGCTGTCGTCCTCCCGGACGGCCTTGCTCGCGGCGGAGTCGGCCGTGGTCGTCGTCGCCGGCGGGGCCGTGGTCGTCGTGGGCGGCGCGGTCCCGTCGGCCGGCGGCGTCGGGGCGGTCGTGGTCGTCGGCTCGACGGCGCTGGTGGTCGTGGCCGGCGTGAGGACGTCGGCGTCGGCGGGCACGGCGCCGGCGCCGGCGCCGAGGAGTCCGGCGGTGACCGCGGCCGCGAGGACGCCCGCGCCGGTCGCGGGGCGGCGCCCGCGGCGGGATGATCGGTTCATCGGGAGTCTCCGGAGGCGGGAGCGACGGCGGGATCGGCCGTGAGCTGCGGGAACAGCGTGCCGAACCCGGGCCAGGGGCCCTGGGTCGCGCAGGCGGGACGGGCCACGTCGCGGCCGGGTGTGCGGAACACGTTGGTCAACAGTCGCTCGGCGACGGGTGCGTCCAGCCCGGTCGGCTGGGCGGGATCGCCACTGCTGCAGCCTACGGCGTCGAGCACCGGAAGGCCCCCGGCAAGACCCGCACCTCCCCCCGGAACGCGGTAGGCGTTTCGGCGGGCCTGGCCCAGGAGCCGCGGCTGATAGGCCAGTCCCTGCGGGCCGAAGCTCGCCCCGACGCGCAGGTAACGAACGTCCACGCCGCGCTGGCGGGCGTTCGTCGCGGCGGTCACGTTGCCCAGGAACGACGTGAACTCGCGGCGCCCGGTGCTGATCTGGCGCAGCAGCGGGTCGGCGGTGCGGGTGAACGGCGTCAGCGCGCCGAGCACGGTCGGCAGGCGGTCCAGGACCCGGTCGAACGCGGGCAGGCCCGCCTTCGACGCCGTGATGACCGGCCCGAGCCGTTGCATCAGCCCTTGCAGGTCCGGGCTCAGGCGGTCCAGCGCGTCGAACGTGGGCGTCAGCTGCGTCGCGACCGGCTGCAGGCGCTGGACGATCGGAAGAGCCCGGTCGCCAAGGGCCGTGACCTGGGGCAGCGTGAGCGCGACCTCGCGCTCGAACCGCGGCAGGCGCCGGAAGATGTCGGCGAGCTGGCGGTTGCGGTCGCCGATGGCGGAGAACGCGCGGTCGCCCGCGGCCATCAGGGTGCGCAGGTCGCCGCGGCGACGGCTGATCGCGTCGAAGACGTCAGCGGTGCCGGACACCGACTGCTTGACGGCGGCGCCCTGAGCGTCGAGCGTCGCCGAGAGCCGGTCGATCTCGTCGACGAAGCGCGGCAGCTCGCCGAACGCCTCGTTGAGGTCGACGCCCTTGCCGTTCAGGGCCCCGGCCTGCGTCTGCTGCCAGACGCGGAACGCCGCGCGGGTCTTGGGGTCCAGGGTCTTCAGGACGTCGTCGAGCTCGACCGTCGGCTGGACCGCGCCCGCGGCGAGGGTCCCGCCGTCGGGCAGCGCGCCCGTGCCGGCGGCGCGGTTCGGGGCGATCTCGACGTAGGTCTCCCCCAGCAGCGTCTTCGAGCGCAGCATCGCGCGGGCCGCCCGCGGGATCGGCGCGTACTTCGCGCGCAGCTCGATCGTCACGCGCGTCCGCCCGTCGCTGTTCGGGTCCAGCGCGACGACCTTGCCGACCGAGACGCCGGAGATCCGCACGTCGGACTGGCGCGTCAGCTGCGCCGCCTGGGTGATGTCCACGCCGAACCGGTAGCCGACCGGCTTGAGTGGGACGCCGCCGCCGAACGAGACCCAGAGGAACAGCAGGGCGCCGAAGCTCGACAGCGCGAAGACGATCATCACGAGCAGCTTCGGCAGCGTGGGGGCCTGCTTGATCACTTGGTCTGGTCCCCCTTCGGGCAGTTGTCCGCGAGGAGGGGCGGGTTCAGCAGATCGATGAGGGTCTGCAGGTACGGGCTGAGGGCGACCGCGCCGGGCCGCGTGTAGTTGTTGAGCAGGGCCTGGCCGCCGCACGTGATCTGCACGATCGAGCGGCGCATCGGGCCGGCGGCGTCCTGGGTCGACAGCGCCGAGTTCGTGTTGTGGCCCGCCCACGGCAGCTGGAAGAGGTAGCTCTGCTGGCCGACCCCGTCGCCGGGCGGGTCGTAGGCCATCGCGTCGAACAGGCGGTTCAGCACGCCCGTGAAGTCGTCGAGGCCCGAGGCCGACTGCGCGGTCAGCCGGACGCCGGGCTGCAGGCGACGGGCGATCGGCTGGGCGTCGCGGGCGAACGGGCGCAGCTGCTTCTCGAGGACGGGCTTCGTCGCCTGGAGGAACGGGCGGACCTCGCGGAGGCTGCCGGCGAGGCCCTTCGTCGCGGGGCGCACGGCGGGCAGCGCGGTCGACAGCGTCGCGGACAGGCGCCCGGCCTTCTGCAGGGCGTCGGTGCTCGTGCGGAGGGTGTCGGGCAGCAGGCGGACGGTCTCGCCGAGGTGCTGGTTCTGGTTCGCGAAGCGGGTGAAGAGCGCGTCGTTCTGCTTGACGAACGCCGCGAGCTGGGCGTCGGTGGACCCGAGCTGGCCGGTGATCCGGCCGACGTTCGTGATCAGCCGGCGCGTCATCGTGCCGCGCTTCGCCAGCAGCCGGCTGGCCTCCTCGGTGCTGCGCGACAGCGGCTCGAAGCGCCGGAGCGCCCGGGCGAGCGCCCGGCCGCCGCTTCCCCCGATCGCCGTGCCGGCGTTGCCGAGCAGCGACGCGAGCTGCGCCCGGGTGTCGCCGTCGAGCATCGCGATGATCTGGTCGAAGTCGACGTCGGGCTCGGTGGCCTCGACGGACAGCTCCGCGCCGTCCTTCAGGCTCGGACCCGACGCCGCGGTGCCCGGGTCGAGCTCGACGATCATGTCCTTCAGCGGCGTCTTCGGGCGCAGCAGCAGCGTCGCGTCGGGGTGCACGCGCGAGGCGTACTTGCGCTCGAGGTCCAGCCGCACGACGGCCTGGCCGCGGTCCAGCCGCACGCCGCCGACCTTGCCGACGGTGACGCCGGCGATCGTGACGGCCTGGCCCTGCCCGGGCATGACGCCGGCGGCGCTCGTGAAGCGCGCGTCCAGGCGGGACGTCGCGACGCCGCCGGGTGCCCACGACGGGAAGCTCACGTTCTGCTGGGAGAAGATGTACCCGGCCACGACCAGCCCGATGAGCGCCAGGAGCGCCATCGTCACGAGCCGCCGGGCGTTCTCGCGCCAGCGCCTCATCGGCCCGGCCCCGGGACGGGATCGAGGTTCGGGATCGCCGTGGCGGCCGCGCTCGGCGCGGTCCCGTCGCCGGGACCCTGCGACGCCTTGCCGTTGAGCGGCGGCACGGGGTTCTTCGCGCACGCGACGTCGGTGCGGATCGGCGGCAGCTTCGGCGAGAACGCCGGGCTCGTGCCGGTCGACGGCTGCGTCATGTTGGCGAACTGCGGCAGGCCGCCCGAGCTGCGGCTGTAGTTCGTGTAGCCGGTCTTGATCCGCGTGGCACCGCCGACGGTCTGCAGGCGCAGCTTCGTGCCGTTGCCGTCGAACGACTGGCCCTCGCCCGCCAGGCCGACCACCGCGTACCAGAACTCCTTGTAGTTCTCGACGCCGGAGGACAGCGGCCCGTCGTCGAGCTTGACCATCGCCGTCGGCAGGAAGACGCGGTTCAGGCAGGTCGCGAACGCGCCGACCGCCGGGACCCAGGTGCGGGAGGCGTGCGTCAGCCGCGCGGCGTCGGTGAGCGTCGGGCGGACGTCGCCCAGCAGGCCGCGGAGCTCGGCCCGGCTCAGCAGCGGCGCGGCCTGCCGCAGCCAGGGGCGGGCCGCGTCGACCGTGGCCGGCGTCTCGCGCATCGCGACGGTCAGGTCGCGGGCGGCGGTGCGGGTCGGCGGCAGGGCGCGCCGCAGCTGGGCGAACGCGGTCCGGCCGGCGGCCGAGGTGCCCGCCAGCTCGGCGACCGTCCGGCGCAGGGCCGCGGCGTTGTCGCCCGTCGTGGTGACCGTCGTACCGAAGTGGCGGACGACGCCGCGCAGCGCGCCCTCGTCCTGCGCCAGCGCGGCGGTGACGTCGCCCAGGCCGGCGATGGCCCGCGACAGGTCCCCGTTGGCCTGCCCCCTCAGGCTGCCGAGGACGGCGGTCCCGTCGCGCAGCGCGGCCGGGGAGCTCTTCAGCGTGCGGTTCAGCGCCTCTCCGCCGGTGACGCCCTGGACGTCCGGGTCCTGCGACGCGTCCTCCTTGGCGGTCGGCGTGCTGCCGAGCCCGTCGCCGAGGCCGTGGACCGTCTCGCGCAGCGCACTGCGGGTGTCGGTCTGCAGCGTGGCGAGCACCTGGTCCAGCTGGACGGGGACCGCCGTGCGGGTCACGGGGATCACGCCGCCGTCGGGCATCGCCGGGGTGTCCGGGGTGCCGGGCTGCAGGTCGACGTAGAAGTTGCCCTCGAGGAAGAGCCGCGGGCGGATCTTCAGCGAGGCGTCGCGGCGGATCGCGCGGCGACCGTCGCTCGTGAGCCGCAGGCGGATCTCGGCGTCGTCGCCGTCCTTGTAGCGGCCGGAGCCGACGACGGTGCCGACGGTGACGCCCGCGATCCGGACCGGGGAGCCCTTGGCGAGCAGGTTCGAGGTCCGCACGACCGCGGTGACCTCGTAGTGGTGCTTGAACGGCACGCGCTTGGTGAACGCGAAGAAGCAGCCGATCGCGACGAGGAGCAGCAGCAGCGCGCCGGCGCCGACGGGCCCGATCCGCGACTGGCGCCCGGCGCCGGGGACGATCTTCCGGCGCTTCACTTCGCGCCCACCTTCTGGCCCTCGGTGACGACGCCCTCGCCCGCGGGCGTGTTGCCGATGACCTGCTTGCCGGGCACGTAGACCTCGTTGCCGGCCTCGCACTCGCGGGGCTGCCCCGGCGAGGCCGTGTGCGGGTAGGGGTTGCTGTGGAGCAGGCTGTCGGCCGGGAAGAGGGGCGTGGGCGCCTTCAGGTCCTGGGCCGGGCCGTTCGCGGGCTTCGCCGCCGGGCCGGACTCGCCGTCCGGGTCGTTCGGGAGCGTCAGGATCCCGACGCGCAGGGCGCTGCCGATCGTGTCGGACTCCGACAGCGCGCTCGCGAGGTTGCGCGTCAGCAGCGTCACGTAGTTGCAGACCGTCTGGGCCGGGGCGATCTCGGCGACCGCGGGCCGCAGGGCGGTGGCCGCGGCGCCGAGCTGGGCGAGGCCGCCGAGCGCGACGTCGTCGTTCCCGAAGGTCTGCAGCCCGCGCAGCGTCGTCTGCAGCCGGCCGTTGAGCGCCGGCGAGCGGCGCAGCGCCGGCGTGCCGGCGCGCAGCGCCGCGGCGAGCCCCGGCGCGGCGTGCGACAGCGACGCGAACGCCGGTCGCAGGCGCCGGAAGAGCTCCGTCGACGCGTTCACGAACGCCGCCTGCCGGGGCAGCTCCTCGGTCCCGGCCTTCAGCGCGCGCGGCCCGTAGGAGATCGAGTCCTGGATCGCCGGCTTCACCGCGTCCAGGCCGCCGAGCGTGCGCCGCAGCCCGGTGACGAGGTCCGCCTGGGACTGCGCGACCGGCGCGACCTCGTCGGCCGCCTGCAGCAACGCGGGGAACAGCCGGTTCAGTCCGGTGCCCGGGTCGACGAGGTTGCGGAGCGCCGGCTCGGCGTGCGTCAGCAGCGGGGTCAGCCCGACGATCGCGCGGTTGAGCCCGTCGCCGCGGCCGGCCACGGCGGTCCCGAACTCCACGAGGTTCGAGCCCGACGCCTTGCGGGTCGGCGTGTCGAACGTGTCGAAGAGGTCGTCGAGCTCGACCGGCTTGGCGCCCGCGTAGCGCAGGTCGATCGTCTGGCCGTCCTTCAGCGCCGTGGTCGCCTTGCCGGGCGTCAGCTGGACGTACTTGAGGCCGAGCACCGAGCGCGGGCGGATCTCGACGCGGCTGTCGGCGGGAAGCGGCCGGGCGCTCTCGTCGAGCTTCAGCTCCACCGTCGCGCCCTGGCTGCCGTCGGTCCCCCTGCGCGGCACGACGGCGGACACGAAGCCGACCCGGCTGCCGCCCTTGCGCACGTCGTTGCCGACGATCAGGCCGGCGGCGTCGGGGACCTCGGCCTTGATCCGGTACGTCTTGACGAACGGCAGCCCGCTGTTGGCGTTGTAGGCCAGGACGACCGCGACGATCGCGATCAGGACCGTCGCGGCACCGATCAGGACGGGGTTGGCGGCCAGCGCGCTGCGCTTCATCCGGGGTCCGCCGCTGATCATCGATCGGTGTCCGGTCCGAGGAGGGTCTTCAGGGCGGTGCGGGCGCGGGCCGCGTCACCGGTGGCCGGTGCGGCGTCCGTGCTCGAGGAGACGGCCCGCGACGCCGCCTCGTCCGACACGGGTGCGCCGGTGTTGTCCTTCGAGAACTGCGCCTGGCAGCCGCCGACGGGCTTCGCGACCCGGGTGATGCAGTTGCTCAGGTACGCGTTCGTCCGCTGGTAGTGCGACGTGGCGTCCTTGCCGTTCAGCGCGCCCGTGTAGAAGTAGAGCGTCCGCAGGATGTTGGCGATCCCGCCGGTCTGGTCGAACGACCCGCCGAGCGCGGCGAGCCCGCTGGACACCGGCACCAGCGGCGTCCCGGTCGCCTGCAGCCGGTCCGCCAGGCGGTCGAGCTTCGGGAACGTCTCGCGGCCCTGGTCGGCGACCTTGCCGAGCGACGTCAGCGCGGGGGTGCCGGCCTTCGCGAACGGCCCGAGCTGCGTGACCGCCGTGTTCAGCTCGGGCGCGCGGTCGGCGAGGTTCGCCACCGACGGCCCGAGCTGGTCGGCGAGGTTGCCGAGCCGCTTCGCCGCCGGCTTCAGCTGCGCGAGGAAGCCGGGGAACCGCTGCAGGTCGCGCTCGAGGTCGTCGCCCCGCTCGGCGGCCGCGCCGCCGACCCGCGCCGACGCCGCTGTGAACGCGGCGAGGTCGCCCGCGCGCTCCGCCAGCGGCGCCAGCGCGGCGTCGGAGCGCTCGACCAGCGACGCGATCGTCTCGTTCTGCGTGGCGAGGATCTCGACGAGCCGGTTGGCCTGCTGCAGCGTCGGATTCGCGCGCTCGATCGCGCCGCGCAGCTCCGTCCCGTTGCCGGTGAGGCCGACGCCGAGCTCCCCGATGATCAGGCGCAGGCGCTCGCGCTGGGGCACGCGCATGATGTCGGCGAGCAGGTCGGGGCCGACGGGGCTCGAGGTGCGGCCGAGCGGCAGCGGGTGCTGCCCCTTGCCGGGTCCCGACGCGATCGGGCGCAGCGGAGCGGCCTGGACCACGCCCTCGCCGCGGCGCTGCGTCGGGCTGCAGTCGACGTACTGCTCGCCGATCAGCGACTGCAGGCCGATCCGGCAGGTCGCGTCCTCGCGGAAGTCCTGGAAGGCCGGGTCGGTGATGTCGAGGACGACGACGGCCTTGTTGCGCGCGTCGAGGTCCACGTCCTCGATCCGCCCGGCGATGACGCCGGCGACCTTCACGTCCTCGCCCGGGATCACGAAGCTGGCGTTGTCGAAGACCGCGCGGACGCGGTAGTGCGAGGTCGCGTCGTCGTTGCCGCCGCGGCCGAACGCGACGACGGACACGAGCACGACGACCACGACGACGACCGCCGCGAAGCCGATCCAGCCGCGAGCGCGCATCACTTGCCCACCGGGGTCTCTGCGGGATCGCAGTCGGCGTTGGCGAGCTCGCCCTGGTCGACGAACGGGCCGGACCCGTCGGGCAGCGCGCCCGACGCGGAGCCCGGGCAGCGCTTGAGGTTGCCCGTGCTGAGCGCGTCGCTGCGCCCGCGGTCGGCCGGCGCCTTCGGCACGAGCGTCCCGCCCTGCGCGTCGTCCTGCAGGGCGTACGCGTCGAACTCCGGCATCGCGGCGACGTAGTGCCCGTTGGCGTCGTAGGTGCCGGCGGCCTGCCCGAAGGACCCGAACCACGACATCAGGTCGGGGCCGTAGGGCCGGATGAACGACAGCATCGGCGTCGAGGTCTTCAGCGCCGCGGTGCCGGCCGGGAACGCGGTGCGCGACGCCTTCTCGACCGTCGGCAGGTCCTTCAGGCCGTCGAGCAGGTCGTTGCCGGTGCCGGGACGGTCGACGACCTGGCGCAGGTCGCGGAAGACCGGGACGGCCGCGTCGACGACCGGCCGCAGCTCCCGCAGGAACGGGGTCAGCCGCCGGGACGGGACGTCGGACGCGTCCACGAGGCCGCGCAGGTCCGGCAGCGATCCGCGCAGGTCCTTCAGCGCATCGCTGCCCTGAGCGAGCATCTGCGGGGTGTCGGCGAGGGCCGAGTTCAGCGCCCGGGTGTCGGCGCCGATCGCGTCGACGGTCTTCGCGGCCCCGCCGACGAGGCCGGTCAGCTGATCGCGTTCCTGCGCCAGCGCGCCCATCGCGCGGCTGCTGGTGACGACGAGCTTCTCGAACTGCGCGCTCTGGGCGTCCACGTCGGCGGCGAACGTGCGCAGCGCCTTCATGGCCTTCGGGAGCCGCTGCGCAGACTGCCCGCCCTGCACCTCGCGGCCGGCGTACCACTGGGCGAAACCCCGGATCGTCTTCTGCAGGCCCGCGCGGGTGCGCCCGTCGAAGGACGCGAAGAGCTGGTCGAGCTCCACCTGCGACTGCGTCTGCTCGACGGGGATCGTCGCGCCGTCGCGCAGCGCGGGCTCGAGGCCCGAGCCGGGGCTGACGTCGACGTAGCGGCTGGCGACGCCGGCGGTGCCCTGCGAGCGGACGACCGCGGTGGCGCCGCGGCGCAGCGGCGCGAAGTCGCCGGAGACCGTGATCCTCACCTCGGCGCGGTCGTCGGCGGTCAGGTCGATCGAGCTGATCGTCCCGACCTGCGTGCCCCCGATCCGCACCGTGCCGCCCTTCACGACCTGGCTGGAGTTCTGGAAGATCAGCCGGTACGGGTGCGATGGGTCGCCGCGGAGCAGGAGCACGGCCCCGACGACCACGAGCACCACGACCGCGCCGAGCAGCGCGACGGGGACCAGCGGACGGGACCGGGGGGCGGTGGGGGTACGGGACAGGGTGGCTCCTCGACGCCCGCCCGGCCGGCGGGAGGACGCCGGCACCGGCGCGCGGTGCTGCACTTCGGACCGGTGGTCCTGCTGGTTCCGGTGCCGCGCCCGGCCCGGGATGCTGACGTTCGTGGTCTGGGACCCGATCGGCCCCGGGGCTCGTCGAAATGACGGTTTCCGGAGTGCCTTTCGTGCCTCGGCGCAGCTCGTCCCGCTGCTGCGGACCGACGCGACGTGAAGACACTAGACGGCACGAACCTACCGTGGGTATTTCCCTGGACGGAAAACCAGAGCACCGGGCCCCGATTTGTAAACCCTCGGTTTCCGTCCGTCTGCGCCGGTGGTACGGCGCACGCGGCCCGGAGGGTCGTCCGGCCAACGAACGTCCAGTCGACCCGTGACCACCGTCACACCCCACGGGGACCCTGTACGGTGCTCGCACTTCGGTCCCGCCCGCCCTTCCGGTGCGCCCTGCAACGGGCTCGCGCGGGCCGTCATCCACCCCCGAGGAGAGCAGTCCTTGATGCGCAGAATCGCCGTCCCGTCCATCGCCCTCGCCGCCGCGCTCTCGCTCGCCGCGGTCGCCCCGTCGTTCGCCCAGGCGCCGGAGGCCGTCACCACGGTCACGGTCAAGCCGGGCGTCTCACCCTCCAAGGCCGGCACGAAGAAGAAGCCGAAGTCGGTCAAGCTCTCCTTCAACGCCACCTGGAAGACGTCGGGCCCCGACGGCGAGAACAAGCCGATCGTGCAGAAGGTCGTCATCGACTTCCCGAAGGGCTCGCTCTACCTCGGCGGCAAGTTCCCGTCGTGCACGCAGGCCAAGCTCGAGGAGGACCTCCCCTCGAAGGTCTGCCCCAAGGCGATCGTCGGCAAGGGCACCGGCGACGCGTGGGCCGACACCGCCAAGACGAAGCCGAAGTTCACCCTCGTCAACGGCGGCGCCTCGAAGGTCTTCCTCTACACCGAGCTCGTCAACCCGGCCGTCGTCAACCTGCCCGTCCCCGGCACGGTCAAGAAGGGCGGCAAGTACGGCGGCTACCGCCTCACGCTCACCGTCCCCGAGGAGCTCCAGGTCGTCGCCGGCACCCCGATCTCGCTGATCAGCGCCAACATCAAGACGACCGCCAAGAACTGGATCGCCACGACGTCCTGCCCCAAGGACAAGAAGTGGCCCTTCCAGGTCACCTCGTCGCAGAACACGACGGCGGACGCGGTCTTCACCTCCTCGGTGAAGTGCACGTCCTGATCCACGGCTGAGGCCCCGGTCGCGTGGCGGCCGGGGCCGGTCGACCGGGCGCAGGACGCCCCGGCCCCGCGGCCGGGACGGGCCGTCGCCCCCGCGCCGTGCACGGCGCCCCTGACGCCCCGCCGGCCCCGGTGGGGCGTCGGTCGTTCCGGACGGCCCCGCCGCCGGCCGAAGGGCCCGGAACGACGAAACCCCCGCGATGCGGGGGCTCCGATTCCCTGGGAGCGGGAGCGACGGGACTCGAACCCGCGACCTCTGCCGTGACAGGGCAGCGCTCTAACCAACTGAGCTACGCCCCCTCGGGATCGAGAAGTATGCACGAAACCGCCGCGACGCGCGACGCGGTCCGCATCGCCCGTCTACGAGGGCGTTCACGGCCGCGCGCCGGGGCCCCGATCAGACGCCGTAGGGCCGGCGGCGGCCGACGCGGGAGCGCAGGCCGGGGACCGCGAGGACGCCCGCGCGCAGGCGCTCGCCCGGCAGGGGCGGGAGCAGCTCGTCGGCCTCGGCGTACGCGGCGCGCGCGTCGTCGAAGCGTCCGATCCGCGACAGCCCGGCCGCGCGACCCCGCAGGTCCTCCGCCTCGGCCCGGCGGGCGACGGTCTCCCGGACCCGGTCGGCGTGGCGGCGGTGGACCCGCAGCAACGAGTCCGCGAGCTGGACCAGGTCGTGCGTCAGACCCGAGGGATGGCGGCGGTAGCGCACCGTCGCGCCGAGGACGGACACGAGCCCGTGCTCGCGCGCGAGGAGCCGGAGCCAGAGGTCGAGGTCCTCGGCCTGCGGCAACGTCTCGTCGAACCCGCCGACGTCGTCCAGTGCCGAGCGGCGGACGACGGTCGCCGAGGTGCAGAGCGGATGGCGCTCGTAGATCGTGGGCAGCACGAGCGACGGCCGGTGGCCCCCGCGGTGCAGGCCCTGCCAGCGCTCGCTGGTCACGCGGTCGTCGGGGCCGACGATGATCGTGTCCCCGGTCAGGATCGACGCGTCCGGGTGGTGCGCGAGGGCCCGCGCGTGGGCGGCGAGGTAGCCGTGCGTCCAGACGTCGTCGTGGTCGCAGAAGGCCACGAGGTCGACGGCCGGGTGCAGCGCCGCGATACCGGTGTTGCGGGCGGCGCCCGGTCCGCCGCGCTCCCCGCGCCGGACGACGCGGACGAGGCCGCCGTGGTCGTCGGGCAGCTCGACGGGCCGCGGGGACCCGTCGTCGACCACGACCACGTCCGCGGGCGGATCGTCCTGCCCCGCCACCGCGTCGAGCGTCTGCACGAGGTACGGGCTGAACCCGTGCACGGGGATCACGACGCCGACGGACACGCCCCGGAGGCTATCCCAGGGCCATCGGGACCCCCACCCGGGGCGGCCGCGGTCGTGGGCCGGCACCGGCCTCGGGAGCCCGGCACGGGTGGGACCGGATCCGCCCCGGCAGGCCCCCGGACGGCCGGCCGGGAGTGCGGTTCCCGCCCGTCGGACGGACCGTGTGCCGCCGATCACGCACGTGCACGGCCATGGGCGGCTGCGCCCGCGAGGGAGGCGCGGTAGCGTTCGGGTCCCGTGGTTGCTCCCGAAGACTCCGAGCCGCAGGTCGATCCGCAGGTGCCCACGGGCGCTTCGCAGGACGCCGCGGCCCCGCAGGCCCCCGACGCCGAGGCTCCCGCCCCGGCCGCGGAGGCCGCTGCCCCCGACGCCCCCGACGCCGACGGCCCGGCCGCGGACGGCGGTGACCCGTCGGTCGACGCCGCGACGTCCGGCCCGCAGGCGGCCGTGACCCCGGCGACGCCGGCCGTGGGCGACCCGGCGACGGACGCTCCGGTCGCGGGGGGCGCGGACGACGCCCCCGCGGGCGACGACGCCGCGATCGAGCCGATCACCCCGGCGACGACCACCGTCGAGGCGCCCGCCGCCGCCGCGGCGGCCGAGGGC
>NZ_JBFAPC010000170.1:0-11944 GCF_040675535.1 Patulibacter sp. NPDC049589
GCGCCGCCGCGGCGACCGGCACCGGGGTCTTCGTGGTCGCCGCGGCCGGGACGCTGGTGACGGCCGCGGCGCTCGTGACGCTGCGCGGGGACGCGGGGCGGCTGCCGCCGGCGCCGGAGCGGTGAGGGGCGTCAGCCCCGCCGCGCTCGCGTGATTCCAGCAGCGAGATTGCAGGGGCGCGGGTCGACATCCCGCGGAGCGACGTCGAACCGGGCCCGGTCGGATCGGGTCTGCCGTCCGTGGTCAGCGTGGCCCCGGCCGATCACGATCGAGTTCTGGAAACACGAACGTCTCGAACAGTTCGGTCTCGCCCGCGTCAGAACCGCGCATCCTCAGGGCGTAGCTGAGCAGGGCATGATCGACCATCGAGATTCGATCGCCCTCTTCCCGGCCGCCCTCGGAGAGGTTGTCGACGACCCAGGCGATGGCCGAGCGACCGTCGTAGCGTTCTCGCGGGGTGAAGATCAGCTCTGCGGCGCCGATCTCTCCGAGGACGTTGAGCACATAGCTGACGGGGAACGCTCGGTTGACCCGGTCGACGGCGCGGTCCAGGTCGGGAAACGAATCGACCATGCGCTCCAGCGCGGCGTCGGGAATCAGATCCATCCGGCCCGTCATCATCGCGAGCTCGATGATGTACGGATAGGCGTTGCCCCTGGGTGAGTAGTTCTCTCCGGGATCGACGACATCCAGGACCGTCACGACATCCTCCATGAAGACGTCCAGGTCCGGCAGCTCTTCCGGCAGCCGCCCGAGGTTGTGCAGGGCGATGACGTAGTACTGCGCCATGTGGACTCGCGTGTTCCAGGGGATCTGGCTCATCAGATCCTTGGCCACGGCCAAGGCGTCGATCGGCCGCGTCAGGTACTCCGCCCGGCCGCACATCGCGACGGCGTTCAGCATCGTCAGCAGGGGGTAGACCTTCTTCCACGGAATCGTGAGGTGGTTGTCGAACGCCGGCCAGTTTCCGATCTCGTCGGCGCGGGTCAGATACTCGAGAACCTCTTCCATGTAGTCGCGGTCACCGTCGAAGATGTGCTCCGTGTAGCCGAGCAGCGCGACCACGGACATCAACATGCCGGCCGATCGCCCGCAGAAGTACGGGATGGGGATGCGCTCCAGCAGGTCGAGCGCCTCGACGACGTGGTTGCGCTCGGCGGTGACAAGGCGGTGGTGCTGGCCCAGTTGCCCGATCGCGAGGAACACCGCACTGGAAGCGAACACCCGCTCGTACTCTCCGTGACGCCCCTGGTTCTCGTCCGCGATCTGGTCCGGTGTGATGTCGTCGAGCATGGCGAGCGCCTCGACGACGAAGTCGAGGTCGTCGTTGACGAGCATCCTCGTCAGGTCGAGCTTGGCGAACGCGTCCATGAGGATGCCTGCGGCCATCGCTCGGTAGTAGGGGTTGGGAACCGATCGGACGGATTCCAGCAGCGGCCCGACAGCAGGCTCGATCCAGCCGCGGTCGCTGTCGGGGTCGGTCACCTGCAGTGCGAAGGTCCCGATCGCTCGGCAGAAGCGCGTATAGCCGTCGGAGGGCGACACCTTCGCCACCAGCTGGTCGAAGGTGTCGCGGATGTGCCCGGCGACGATCGGGTCACGGTCGATGGGGTACTGACCGAGCCCGATTCCGCGGAGCATCCGGCTCCAGGGGGTCGCGATCATGCGGGATTCGTTGGACAGGTCGCTCAGCCCGGAGATGGGCAGCGAACGCGGGATGGAGTTCACGAGCAGAGCCCTCCGGTCCCGACGTTGCGGGGTTTCTGGTCGACCACGGCCGTCTCTCCGTTCGCTGGGACCACCGGGAGTCCGAGGAACTCGAGGCGGGTGCCTTCGAGCATCTCGAGCGACCAGTTCAGCCATTTGATGCCTTCGGCGTAGATCGCGACCGGCCGTCGTTGCGTCAGCGGTGTGTCGGTCAGGGACCCGTCCACTTCGGCGAGGAAGTGAAACGGAGGCATCGCGGCGAAATGCGTGCCCATGGTGAAGACGAACCGGGTCAGCCAGTGCGGGTCGTCGCGGTGCTGGGCGGCGTTTGGGTCGTCGAGGTCGTAGACCGAACGCATCACCCGGGCGAAGTGCGCCTCCATGCCGGTCTGGTCGGTGACCCGTTCTTCCCGCTCGAGGACGTCGCGGACGTCGTAGGCGCGTTGGTAGGGATTGCCGGCCCGGAATCGGATGTCGACGGTGGGCGCGCCGTTCACGATGCCTGTATCGAGCTGGAACTCCTCGTAGTGCATCTCGTCGTAGTGGCCGATCGAGTTGTGCCACGGCTTGTTGTCGTACATCGGGTCATCGCGGGTGTCGGCCCCCTCGCTGCGGTAGCCGATGGCGCGCGGGTCGAGGAACATCACCCCGATCGACTCGGCGGTGATCGCTCGCAGCGCCGCGTCGACGTCGGCGGGACGTGCACCGGATTCGACGACTCGTTGGGCGGTGTGCAGCGGTTCGAGGTTGACGACCTTGATGTTCTCGGTGTTCGTGTCGCCCATCACCAGGGCGTGAAACCGCGGTTCGAGGACCGCTTGGAACCCCGGATTGCTGCGGAACGCGGCGAGCAAGGGTCGGATGTTGCGAAGGGCTCGCCCGTTGATCACGATCCGGTCCGGTTCGAGGAGCCACGGCCCGAAGGTGGCGGGTGCGGTGCGTCGACAGAGGTTCAGCCGCTGCTCGATCTTGGTGAAGTACTGCTCTTCGAGCGTCGCGCCAGGCGCGGGTCGGCGTCGCACCGCGTGGACGTCCCGGTGCAGCACCTCGAGGATCACCTCGTAGACGCGGGCGACGACGGCCGACGGCGGACTGGTCCGTTCGACCCAGCGGCTGATCTCCTCGCCGGGGACGTACGACATCTCGTAGATGAGCTCCCGGAACGCCCCGGACCGTCCCGCGGCGAGGTACGTCGGAACCGGGAGCTCGCGAGCGGTGATGGTCCCGACCTGGGGGAACAGCCGCCCGAGCGACGGGGGCAGGGCCTGGAGGTACTCCGCCTGTCGTTGCGCCTTGGTGAACGGCGGCAGCATCACCCCGGTTCCGGAGGGATCCCAGCTGACGGTGGTGAGCGCTTCGCTGAGGACCTTGCGCACCCGGATGCCGGGGGCGGCGTCGCGTTCGAAGAACATCGTCATCGACTCGCTGCCGCCGGCGCCGAAGCCGACCACCGTCTCGCCCGGCTCGATGTACGCGTTCACCGTGCTGCTGAGGATCTTCCGGTGCTGGGCGTATCCGAGCACGTGCTCGCGTTCGTGGGAGCGCCCCAGAGCCGCGCGTTCGTCAGCGGCGTCCAGCGCCCGGTTGAGCCCTTTGCGCCACAGCTCTGCGGGGACACGGACGGAGACGACCTGCGCTTGATGTGGGGTCGACCGCAGCCGGTACGACGCCAGCACGGAGCCGAGAGAGACGACGAGGCAGGCTCCGTTGACCTGCACGAGTCGTTCTGGACGATCCAAGGCGGCGTTCCGGAACACCCGGACGGTTGCGTCCTGCAATTCTCGCCGGGTCCCCAGCGGCACCCCGTCGGGGGAGAGCACCGACATCGCGGCGTCACCGATCTCCGGCAGGAACCTGTCGAGCGCCGCGTTCAAACGGTCCGGGTCGGGTTCGTGGTCGAACGACAACGCCACCAGCGGGACGATGCTGGCCGGCGTCGTCGCCTGCGCTGCCGCGAGCGACACGAGCCACCCCGCCCGGTCGGTGCCGGCGAGGTTCGGGTCAGTCTGAACGGCCAGCGCCGGACGGTGGATCCGCAGCAGCTCGAACAGGGCCAGCCGGTGCACCACGAAGCCGACGGCGGCCTGGACACTCACCAATCCCCAACCGGTCATCCGCAGCCGCTGGCCGACGGGGACCAGGTCGGCGCGGATCCGATCCGCTGCCGGTTGTGCTCGGGCCAGCCCCCGTGCGGCCTTGACGATCTCGTCGGCGCGGGTGTTGGGGGGATTCTCGAAGTGGAACACGAGCGATTCGGCGTGACCGGGCCCGTCCAACGAGACCAGCTCGATCCGGCCGTCGGGATGCAGGACCTCGAGCTCGGTCGCGGCGTGCCCGAGCGTCGACGCCTCGCCGTTCAGCCGTTTCTTGACCCGAGCACGCGCGACGAGCGAACCGTCGGCGACGTCGATGTCCTCGCGGTGGGCGAGGGTGCACTGGAACAGATCGAGGAAGCGGCAGAGCCCGCTCAGGTCGTCTCGACGAGGGCGGCTGACCAGATCGGTGATCGCGTCTCCGATCAGGCGCCGCACCCAGATCAGCTGCAGCGGCGACGCAGGTCCGTTGAACACCTCGCGCAACAGGCCCAGATGGTGTGTGGCCATCGGCGTACCCGGCGACCGCAGCTCGCGCAGTGCGGAGCGGAGGGTCTCGGCGATGCTGATCGCGTCGAGGACGCTCGCGTCGTCCGTGGCCCACGCCGTCGCCGGGGTGTCGACGCCGTTCGCCGCAAGCAGCTCCTCCAGGAACTCGTCCTGATCGTCAGCCGCCCCCGCGTCCGATGCAGAGGCGAGAAGCATCAGCGGCGTGAATGCCTCCGCGATGCGGACGCCGTCGCCGACGGTCAACGCTCCCGAGGCGACCGCTGCGCTCAGCACTCCGAAGCTCTCCCCGGTGAACCCCGTGAAGGAGCAGCGCACTCCTCGCGTCGCCGCGAGGTCCTCGAACCGGCGTGCCAGCGCCAGGTTCGCGGCCAGCAATCCCGCACCGATCCTCCCCTGCCTGCGCAACCGATCCGTCGGCAGGACGCCGTCGAGCAGCAGCTCCGCTCGCGTCGCCGGCTCCCGCAGGGCCGAGGCCGCTTCGTCCACGAGGGCGAGCGTGCGCGGGGTCGCGCCGTTCAGGATGACCTCCGCCGCCCCGCGGTACGCGTCCCGGCTTCCCAGCCCCGGAAAGAATCCCACGAGCTTCGCCCGCGCCGAGCCCGCGTCTTGGACCTCCACGGCGGACTCCTCGGGCACGTCCTTCGCTCGAACGATGGTGGCCCCGCCGTTCCCGTTCCCCTCGTTCATGTCCTTCTCCTCTTGATGTCACAGTGGATGAAAAGTGATGCGTGGTTCCGGCAACGGTGTGTGTGTGTTTCAGCCAACGAGAACTTCCGCCCCTCAACGCGGAATTCCGCACCGCTTGCCGTGTGCGTCGAGGGGCGGGCGAAGACTCACTCCGGTGCCGGAGACGCGGGGAGACGCATGAACACCCCGACGAGGACCGCGGTCACGACGCAGATCGCCGCGTTGACGCCGATCGCGACCTGGATCCCGGGCAGGAGCGTCGAGGCCGCGAATGCGGTGACGAGGGAGGACATGACGGGTGTGCCGAGGGTGATGCCGACCTGCTGGCTCATGGTGATCAGACCGGTGGCCAGGCCCTGCTGCTCGTGCGGGACCTTGGCGGTGGCGGTCACGGT
Organism: Patulibacter sp. NPDC049589; assembly: GCF_040675535.1. Classification (NCBI taxonomy): domain Bacteria; kingdom Bacillati; phylum Actinomycetota; class Thermoleophilia; order Solirubrobacterales; family Patulibacteraceae; genus Patulibacter; species Patulibacter sp. NPDC049589. The sequence continues at coordinate 5,393 of NZ_JBFAPC010000170.1, forward strand.
GTAGCCCACGATCGCCACGAGGTTCGCCATCCCGCCGATGAACGTGACGATCAGCAGCGGGATCACCCAGCCGCGACCGTCGGAGACGAAGGCGAGCGGAAGCGTCGCGGCGCCCTGGACGAGGAGACCGACGGTGATCGCGGCCTTGGCGTTGATCTTGCCGATGACCCTCGGCGCGATGAGTCCGCCCGTCACGGTGCCGACGCCGAGCCAGGCGAAGATCAGGCCGGCGGTGACCGCGCCGAATCCGAGGGTCTCCTGCAGGTAGAGCGTCAGCGGGAACACCAGCGAGGTGAAGGTCGCGAACGCGAGGAGCCCGGCGAGGTTGCCCCAGGCGACGTTGCTGCGCTTCAGCAGCGCCAGAGAGACGAGGGGCTCGGCGACGCGGGACTCGATCGCGAAGAAGATCGCGAACAGGATCACCGCGGCGATGAGCGGACCCCACGCGCCGGGGCCGCCCCAGCCGGTGTTGCCGCCGGTGGTGATGCCGAAGACGAGGGCGATCAACGCCAGGGTGATCGCGATCGCGCCCGGCGTGTCGAGGCGGGGGCGGCGTCTGGTGGGACGCTCGCTGATCACGAACGGGGCGATCGCGAGGACGACGACGGCGACGACGACGTTGATGAAGAACGCCCACCGCCAGCTCACCAAGCCGGTGAACACCCCGCCCAGCGCGGCCCCGGTGGTGAAGCCGGCGGCCATCAGCGCGCCGCGAAGACCGAGGACGCGGTCGCGAGCCGGCCCTTCGTCGAAGGTGGTGGTGAGCAGCGAGAGCGCCGCCGGGAGGACCATCGCGGTGGCGATGCCCTGACCGGCTCGGGCCGTCAGCAGCGTCGCCTGGCCGTTGGCGAAGCCGGCGACCAACGACGTGACACCGAGCAAGGCCATGCCGATGAGGAACAGGCGCTTGTGGCCGTACAGGTCGGCGACGCGACCGAAGAACAGGGTGAAGCCTGCGGCGCACAGCGCGAACGTCGTGACGATCCACTGCAGGCTCGCCGTGCCGAACCCGAGGTCTCTGCCGATCTGCGGCAGGGCGACGTTGAGGACGGCGAAGTCCACGGCGAGGGTGAAGTTCGCAGTGAACAACACGGCGACGGCGAGCCGCTGACGTGTGGTCAATCGGTCCGCGACGGGGGTCGCGAACGTGGCGGTAGTCATGGAGAGGGTGCCCTTCCTGGTGCGGTCTCCTGAAGGCGAGACCGTCTCGGTTGTGCGGCAGACGGGCTGGACGCCCCGTCGGCCGCTCGTTGGGGTGGGGGATCAGCGAGTGGCAGCGGGAGCGCGAGAGCGCGCGGTCACCGCGACAGGGCGATCGTCGAGGGTGCTGAACGCGCGGCCCACGTCGCTGAGCGCTTCAGCGCGCTGAACGTCGTCCAGGTGCGCTGGGCCGTAGGTGATGACCGGCTCGAGTGCGTCGTAGCCGACGAACTCCAGCATCCCGCGGTTGATGTGGAAGAGAAAGTCGTTGACGTCCCCGAACGCCCCGCGACGCGTGAACGCGTCGGCTGAGCCGCCGGTGGTCGACAGGACCACGGCCCGGCGGCCCGCCAGAGCGGCCCCCTCGAACAGCCCGAGGTCGCCACCGCACACGCCGCCCATGACGAACACGCGATCGAGCCAGCCCTTGAGGATCGCGGGCAGGGAGAACCACCACAGCGGGAACGACAGCACCAGGAGGTCGGCGGCCAGCACCCGGTCGAGGTCGCCGCGCACGTCGGCGGAGAGGGTGCCGCTGCGGACGGCATCCCACTGGCTCACCTGCGGTTTGAACGGACCCTCGAACGGCCGGAACTCCGCGCGGTCGAGCACCGGGGCCCACTGCTGCTCGTACAGGTCGATGACCTCGACGGCGTAGCCCTGGGCGATCAGGGTGCGACGTGCGACCTGCGCCTGCGCGGTGGTGAACGAGGCGGGCTCCGGGTGCGCATGCACGATGAGGGCCGAGACGCGGGCTGCGGGAGGCGGGGCCATGGCCCAATCGTATTATAAAAACGTGATTTGTCGATACGTCTTATGTGGCTCTCGTCACAGATTCCGCGACGCGACGCAGGAGCGCCTCGTTGCGCTTGTAGTGCGTCCACTTGCCCACGCGGGTCGAACTCACGAGTCCGGCGCGTTCGAGGGTGATCAGGTACGAAGAGACCGTCGACTGCGCCAGCCCGCTCTTGGCCTGGATGTGACTGACGCAGACCCCGACCTCGGTTCGGTCGGCGATCGGCTCGTACGCGGCGAACTCGGCCTCCGGATCGCGGAGCCACTCCATGATCTGCAGGCGCACCGGGTTGGCCAGGGCCTTCAGCGCCTCCAGCAGCTCGCCGCTGGGGAGTCCGTCGCCGTCCGTCATGGTGCCCGCGCTCTCTCGTGACATACCTACGAATCAGCATATCTCGATCCATCTGGGTGGTGCGCTGAGCCGGGTCAGCCCCCGCCGCGCCCGCGCGCCTCGAGCAGCGCCCGCTGGTCGACGATCGACTGCGCGACGTCGGCCAGGCGCAGGTTGCGGTCCCGCGCGGTGCGCTGGATCCGCTGGAAGGCCGCGGGCTCGTCGATGCCCAGGGCGCGGATCAGGATGCCCTTGGCCTGCTCGACGACCTTGCGGTCCGCGAGCGCCTGGCGCGCGCCGGTGACCTCGTCCTGCAGGGCCTCGTGCTCGGCGTGGCGGGCGGCGGCCAGGCGCAGCGCGGCGTCCAGCTGGCGGTCGTCGACGGGCTTGGTGAGAAAGGCGTCGACCTTCGACGCGATCGACCGCTCGACGAGCTCGGGCGCGTCGAGGCCGGTGAGGACGACGACCGGCCGGCGCAGGCCCGTCGCGGCGAGCGTCGCCGCGAGCTCCAGGCCGTCGGCGTCCTCGAGGTCGACGTCCAGCAGGTAGAGGTCCGGCGCCTCGTCGGCGGCGAGGCGCAGGACGTCGGCGCCGCGCGCGGCCGGGCCGATGACCTCGTGCCCGAGCCGCTCCAGGCGCTTCGCGATGCCCAGCGCGATGATCGGGTCGTCCTCGGCGACCAGGACGCGCATCAGCGCTCCCCGACGGTGTGCCGAGCCGAGGCCGGTGGCGTGTGCATCAGCGTCCCACCCCGTTCGCGGCCCGTCCGCCGGTGGACGTCCGACGCGCGTCCCGGTCGCCGGTCTGGCGGGCCGGGTCGTGCTCCGCCCCCGCCGTCCGGTCCCGCTCGAGCGTGAACCGCACGGCGATGCCGTCCGGGGTCGACTCGAGCGTGCCGCGCAGGCCCTGCTCGACGACCTGACGGACGAGCTGGAGGCCGAGGCCGGGCGACGCCCAGCGCTCCGGCGACGGCCCGGGACCCTCGTCCGCGACGGTGATCCCGGCGATGCCGTCGGTCACGGCCAGCGCCACGCGAACCCCGCCCTGTCCGTGCTGGTGCGCGTTGGTCACGAGCTCGTTGACGACCACCCCGACGTGCTGCGCCTGCTGGAACGGCAGCGCGACCGGGGCCGCGTCCAGCGTCGTCCCGCCGGGGTGCGCGGCGTCCACGACGGCGGTCAGCAGCTCGTCGGCGGGGACCCGGCCGCCGCTGCGGGACGCGAGGACGGCGTGGACGGCGGCGATCGAGCGGATCCGCGCGCCGGCCTGGTCGAACGCCTCGCCGCCGGCGGAGCCCTCGGGCCGCGCGAGCATCAGCAGGTCGGCGACGACCTGGAGCGAGTTCTTCACCCGGTGGTGGCCCTCGGCGAGCATCGCGCCCTCGAGCTCGGCCCGGCGGATCGCGTCCGTCCGGGCGCGGGTCTGGCGGCGGATCGCGCCGGCGAGCTGCCGGCCGAGCGCCGCCGACGCCGCGAGCAGCACGAGGTGCAGCGCCGCCTCGGAGCGCGGAAGCGGATCGACCGCGAGCACGGCGGCGACGACGAACGTCGCCGCGGCGGCCCCGAGCCACGGGACGAGGCGCCGGCCCTCGTGGACCATCGCCAGGAACGGCACGACGAGGAAGAACAGCAGGTCCAGCCGGGCGGCACCCCCGGCGGTGATGACGAGGCCGCCGACGCCGCCGAGCAGCGCCGCCGACCAGACGTTCAGGAGCAGCCGGCCCCGCCGGGTCGGGAGGATCCGCGCCCACGGCAGCAGGCCGAGCCCCGCGTGCCCGGCGGCCCCGAGCGCGGTCGTGACCAGCACGACCGGCTGGTGCTGGACGGGCAGCCCGACGGCGATCCCGACGAGCACCGCGACCACCGACAGCCAGCCGAGCAGCGCGGCGGCGCGCACCGCCTCGATCAGCGCGTCGGACGAGGGATCGCCCTGCGGGGAGGCCGTGCGCGCCGCGGATGTGAGACCGGGCGCAGAGGCGATGGAGGTCGCTCCCACGGTGCTATCGTCGCAGACGGTCGCTCTCGCTCGGTGACCAGGGTCCTGTCGCCCGTCCCAACCCTCGCCCCTGCTCTGCAGAGGCCGGACGGATCGCAGGAGACCCTTCGTGCCGACCCTCACCACCGAGCCACTCGCCTCGATCGCGCTGGACCTGTCGCGCTGGCAGTTCGCGCTGACGACGCTGATCCACTTCTCCGTCGTCGCGGTCTCGATCGGCCTGACGTTCCAGGTCGCGCTGATGCAGACCCGCTGGCAGCGCACCGGCGACGAGGTCTGGCTGCGCCTGACGAGGTACTACGCCAAGGCGATGCTGCTGTGCTTCGGCGTCGGCGTCGTCACGGGCCTGATCCAGACGTTCCAGCTGGGCATGAACTGGGCCGGCTTCTCGCGCTACGCCGGCGACATCTTCGGCGCGCCGCTGGCGCTCGAGGGCCTCGGCGCGTTCTTCGTCGAGTCGGTCTTCCTCGGGCTCTGGGTCTTCGGCTGGGGACGGCTGGGGCCGCGCGTCCACCTCGCGTGCCTGTGGATGGTCGGGATCGCGACGGGGATCTCGGCCTTCGCGATCCTCACCGCCAACACCTGGATGCAGGGGCCGCGCGGCTACGAGATCGTCGACGGCAAGGCCCGGGTCACCGACGTCTGGGCGATCTTCTTCAACGTCGACGTCGGGCTCGCGTTCGCGCACGTGATCCTCACCGCGCTGCTCACCGGCTGCGTGGTCGTCCTCGGGATCGCGGCGTTCCACCTGCTGCGCGGGCGCGACGTCGACGCGTTCACCCGCGTCGCCCGCCAGGCCTGCACGATCGGCCTGGTCGTCGGGACGGCCGGCATCCTCGCCGGGCACTTCCAGGGCGTCCGCGCCGTAGAGCGCCAGCCGATGAAGATGGCCGCCGCGGAGGCGCTCTACACGACGGCGTCGCCGGCGCCGCTGTCGCTCTTCGCGATCGGGCCGCTGCGGTCCAACCCGGGCGAGCCGAAGTTCAACGTCAAGGTCCCGGCGCTGCTGTCGCTGATCGACGACTTCTCGGTCAGCTCGAAGGTCCGCGGGATCGACGAGCTCCAGCGCGAGGCGGTCGCGAAGAACGGGCCGGGCAACTACATCCCCAACGTGCCGCTCCTCTACTGGAGCTTCCGGATCATGATCGGCATGGGCACCGCCCTCGTCGGCCTGATGGCGCTCGGGCTGCTGCTCGCGCGGCGCGGCCGGCTGGCGACGTCGCGGTGGTTCCTGCGCGGCGCGATGGTCGCCGTGGCCGCGCCGTTCCTCGCGCAGATCGGCGGCTGGGTCCTGCGCGAGGGCGGCCGGCAGCCGTGGATCATCCAGGGGCTGTTGAAGACCGCCGACGGCCGCTCGGCGAACGTCGGGGCCGTCGCCGTCGCGGTCAGCCTCGTCGTCTTCCTGACGATCTACCTCGGGACCGTCGCGATGGCGCTGCGGACGATGCACCACGAGCTCGCCGACGGCCTCGGACCGGAGCCGCAGGACGACGACCACGGCGGCGGACCGGAGCCGGGCAGCGGCACGCCCGGCGACGACCGCCGGCACCAGGACGGCCGCCGCAGCGCGACCGCCGACCTCGCCCTCAACTACTAGGACGGCGCGCCATGCACCCGACCGACCTGCAGACCACGTGGTTCGCCCTCCTCGGGCTCGTCTGGACCCTCTACCTCGTCCTCGGTGGCGCCGACCTCGGCGTCGGGATGGTGCTGCGCCGCGTCGACCGGGCGACCGCGCTGCGGTCGATCGGTCCGACCTGGGCGACCAACGACGTCTGGCTCGTGATCGCCGTCGCGGCGACGCTCGGGGCGGTCCCGGGCTGGTACGCCGCCTGGACCTCGGGGCTCTACCTGCCGCTGACGGCGATCCTCGCGGCGCTGATGCTGCGGCACGCCGCGATCGAGCTCGTCGGTCACGCCTCGCCGGCCGCGGCGCGACGCTGGACGGCCGTCCTCGTCGGCACCAGCGGCGTGCTCGCGTTCGGCTGGGGCGTCGTCTGGGCCGCGGCGCTGGACGGCTCGCTCGCCGCCGGCGGCGACGGCGGGCTGTCGGTCCTCTCGCCGACGACAGCCGTGGCGGGTGCGGCGGCCGTCGCGCTCTGCCGGGTGCAGGGGATCGCGTTCCTGCGCCTGCGCGTGCCGTCGATGCGCGCGGCGCTGCCGCTGCTGCCGAGCGCGGCCGGGGCGACGCTGCTGACGACGCTCGCGGCGGCGGTCGTCGCGTCCCGGGC
>NZ_JBFAPC010000171.1:0-11828 GCF_040675535.1 Patulibacter sp. NPDC049589
GCCTCCCGCTCACCGACCCCAAGACCGAACCCTCTACCGACCTCGACGACCTAGTTCAAACACGCCAACTTGAGCGGATTTCTTGACGCGGGACACTGGGTGACGGCGATGCGGTGGATCGCGCAGTTCAGTTGCCGGTTGCCGCTGCGGTCCAAGCGATGTCGGTCGGTGCGGCCGGAGGACGCGGGGACGGGCGCGACGCCGGACATGCGGGCGAACGCGGCATCACTCTTGAGGCGGTGGACGTTGGCCGTCTCGCCGATCAGCTTCGCGGCGGTGACGGGTCCGATGCCGGGCACGTCGAGCAGACCAGGCGCGTAGTCGGCGACGAGGGCAGCGATCTCGCGCTCGAGCTCCTTGACGCGGCGGGTGTGCGCGCGGATCTGGTTGAGGAGGTCGCGGCAGATCCGGATGTCAGCGTGCTGGTCGGTGCGGGCGAGCTTGCGGGCGAGGAGGTCGAGCCACTTGATGCGGTCCAGGCCGCCGACGGGGACCTGCAGGTCGGGCCAGCGGTCGTGCAGGAACCAGCGGAGCTTGTTCTGCGCGCGGGTGCGCTGCTTGACCAGCGACTGGCGGTGATCGACGAGCAGCCGCATCTCGCGGGACGTCTCGTCGAGGATCGCTACGGGCAGGTTCTCGATGCCCTCGGCGAGCGCGACCCTGGCGACGGCGGTCGCGTCGATGGTGTCGCTCTTGCCGCGCTCACGGGCGGTCTTGCGGCCGCCGGCGGTGAGGTACGCAGTGACGCGCACTGCGCGTTCGCCGCGGGCCAGCAAGAAGCGCTCGAGGCTGCCGGAGACGTGGCGGCAGTCCTCGATCGCCCACACCCTCGGCTCGTCGCCCGGGGTGTGCTGGCGGGTCCAGAGCAGCAGCTGCTCGAACCCGTCGTTGCGGGCCGGCCTGGTGGCGGTGGCCAGCAGTTCGCCGGTCTCGCGGCGGACGATGGCGCAGGTGTGGGTGTCCTTGTGCGTGTCGCAGCCGATCACGATCATGTTCAGGTCTCCTCGATTTGAGCAGGGGGACACGACCGTCCGGTGGACACGGCTTGGTGGGTGCGGTGCAACGCTCCTATGAAGTCACGCCGGCACGGTCGATGGCCAAGCGGCGGCGGGCGACAAAACCCGGGAAAGTCACGAAGACACCCGGCTCATGAGTCAGCCCGTCGCCGCTGGCTGCACCCTTCCCGACCGACGACCTCGGCGCAACGCGTCGGGGTGCGTGGCGCTCGCCCTACGGGCTCCCGCCACGCACCCCGACGACCACGCCTTCGCGATCAACGGCCAGTTCCGGGCACACCCAGAAACTGACACCAACCTGGCTCAGACTCCGTCAAAACCGGCCCGGCTCATGGCGCGGCGCCCGGCCGACCGGGTTGACCCGGCTGCCCGGTTGGCCCTCCTGCCCGGCCGGCCAGCGCGCCCCGGCGCGGCGGCTCCGCCCCGCGATCAGCGGGCGTCGAGGTGCGCCGCGATCGCCGTCAACGTCCGCGCCGTGGCGGCGAGGTCGTCGGCGGGCAGGGCCTCGAGGTCGGCCGCCCACTCCGCCTGCCAGGCCGCGACCCGGCGGGCGACGGTCTCGCGGCCCTCGGGAGTCAGCTCGACGCGGACGACGCGGCGGTCCTCCGTGTCACGGACACGGACGGCGAGGCCGTCGGCCTCGAGTCGATCGACGGTCGCGGACGTGGAGGCGGCGTTCAGCCCGGCCGATCGGCCGAGCTCGCCGATCGGCGTCGCCCCGCCGACGCCGCCGACGGCGCCCAGCTGCCCGAGGATCCGCATCTCCCCAGTGCCGAGGCCGCCCGCGCCGTGGGAGCGCCGGGACTTCAGGCGCCGGATCGCGCCCAGCAGGCCCCAGACCGCGTCGGCGACGTCCGCCGCCGCGGTGTCGGTGGGCGTGCTGTCGGCGTTCGCCGCCGTGCAGACGTTCGCGACCGCGCCGACCGCCGCCGCGTCGATGTTGGCCGCCGAGCCGCCGACCGCCGCCGAGCTTCCCCCTGCCGCGGCGTCCGGAGCCTCGTCGTCCGCCGTGGCGGTCGGGCTCACGCGAGCGCCTCCAGGGCCTCCGAGGCGCGCTCGCCCGCCGGGGCGTCGCCGGCCGGGCCGTCGTCCCGCGGGTCGGTGCCCGTGGCCTCGGCCTCGCGGCTGCGCTGCCGCTCGACGCGCATCAGGACGAAGGCGGGGATCAGGGCGACGAGGGTGACGCCGAGGACCCACCAGTAGACGTCGCCGAACGCGCCGGCCAGCGCCGACGGGTCGGACCCGCGGCTGCCGAGGTCGTCGGTGTTGCGCTGGAGGACGACCGTCAGGACCGCGACGCCGATCGAACCGCCGACGCGCTGCAGGGTGTTCAGCTGCGGCGACGCGTGGTTGATCTCGCTCGGCTTCAGGACCGAGAACGCCGCGGTCATCGCCGGCATCATCGACAGGCCGACGCCGAGGCCGCGGAAGACCATCGCGGCGCTCGTCGCGGCGTACGGGGTGTTGGCCGTCAGCAGCATGAACGGGACCGTGGCGATCGCCGTGATCGACACGCCGACGACGGTCACGCGACCGGCGCCGAAGCGGTCGCTGAGGCGGCCGGAGAGGCCCATCGCGACCATCGCGCCGATGCCCTGGGGCCCGACGAGCAGGCCGGTCGAGATCGCGTCCTCGCCGCGGACGGTCTGGAAGTACAACGGGATGATCACCATCGCGCCGAACAGCGCGGCGCCGAGGGCGAACGTCGTCATCGACGCCGCCGCGAAGGCGCGGTTGCCGTACAGCCGCACGTTCAGCAGCGGGTTGGGGATCCGCATCGCGCGGGCGATGAACAGGCCGACGAGCACCAGGCCGGCCACCAGCGGGCCGACGACGGCGGCCGAGCCGATGTCGTGCGTCGCGGTCTGGGCGAGGCCGTAGGTGACGGCGGTGACGCCGACGGCGACGAGCACCAGGCCGATCGCGTCGAGCTTGCCGGCGTCGCCGGGGAGGTCCTTCGGGAGGAGTCGCATGGTCGCGAAGACGGCGATGACGCCGATCGGCACGTTGACGAGGAAGATCGACTCCCAGCTGACGTGCTCGAGCAGCAGGCCGCCGACGGTCGGGCCGAAGACCGGCGCGAGGACGATCGGCACGCCGATGAAGCTCATGATCCGGCCGAGGTTCTTCGGGCCCGCGGCGCGGACGAGGATCATCTGGCCGACCGGCATGATCATGCCGCCGCCGATGCCCTGGATGACGCGGAAGGCGATGAGCTCGCCGCTCGACGTCGCGAGTCCGCAGAGGGCCGAGCCGAGGGTGAAGATGATCAGCGACAGCACGTAGAGGCGTCTGGCGCCGAATCGGGTCGACGCCCAGCCGGTGATCGGGATCACCGCCGCCAGCGAGAGCAGGTAGCCGGTGGCCACCCACTGGATGTCGCTAAGCGGCGAGTTGAGGTCGCGCGACAGCGTGTCGAGCGCGACGTTGACGATCGTCGTGTCGAGCACGGACATGATCGCGCCGAGCACGATCACGATCGCGATCTTCTTGACGTGGGGGTCGATGGGCGCGGGGCGCGCCTTCGCGGTGGTGGTGGCCATCGGTGCTCCTGGTCCTTCGGTGCCGAAACTTCGTCGCCGAAATATTAGCAAGCGAAATAAGTGGCGCGCAGCCGCTCGCCCGGACGGCCGTCACAGGACCGTGGATCCGCAGGCCTGGACCGCCGATGCCGCCCGGGCGCGGCCCCCGGGCGGCGCGTCGATCAGCCGCGCGGCGCCGGCGCCGGACCGATCGCCCGGCGGGCCGGCCGGCTGGTGATCCGGCCGGCCAGCGGGACGCTCGGCAGGCGGATCTGGCCCTCGACGAGCATCGCGGCCCACATCGTCCGCAGCTGTGCCTGGCGGCCGTCGTAGAGCATGTAGCGCGGCACCCAGGACGGGTCGAACTTCTTGTTGAAGCGGTACAGCCGCTCGATCTGGAAGAAGCGGTCGAGGACCTTCACGACGGGCCCCATCGTGCGCTCCCAGCGGGTCCGCGGCTCGTGGATCCACTGCCGGTAGGCGGCGAAGTTCAGCGAGACGCGCTCCATGCCGCGGGCCCGCGCCTCCTCGATCATCTTCACGACGAGGAAGTCGACGACGCCGTTGGGCAGGCCGCGCTCGTGCGGGGTGCTCGACAGCGACCAGTTGCCGCCGGCGGGGCTCGGGACGACGTGGACGAGGGCGCGGACGCGGCCGTCGGCGTCGCGGGCCAGGACGGCGAGCGAGTCGGCGGACGCGGCGTCGGCCAGCGGCATCTCCATGCAGAAGCCGTGCGCCTCCTTCTCTCCCCAGGCGGTGACGACCTGGGCGACGTCGGCGCGAGTGGCGGTGTCCATGTCGCCGATGCGGACGACCTCGGAGGTGTAGCCCTCGCGCTCGACGCGCCCGACGGCCTGGCGGACCTTCTTCAGCGGGCGGCCCTGGGTGGTGAAGGACGCGACGTCGATCATCGCCTCGTCGCCGATGTACATCGCCTTCATGCGGCCGCGCGCGCAGACGCGGTCGGCGAGCTCCTGGCCGGCGCAGAGGACGGCCATCCGCACGTCGTGGTGGTCGGCGATGCCGCGCAGCTCACCGAGCAGCTCGTCGACGGCGTCGTCGGGGCCGCTCGGGGCGCCGCCGACGAAGAGCACGCCGGCGCGGATCGAGAACATCCCCGCGGCGCGGCCGTCGGCGGTGACGTGCGGGATCACGTCGGTGCGGCGCGCGAAGCCGCTGAGGGTGTCGGTGCCGTGGCGGGCGATGACCTCGCCGGCGCGCTCCCGGGCGCCGTAGTCGGCGGCGACGGGCGGGCGGCGGAAGACGATCACGATCGCCAGGAACAGCGTCATCAGGCCGGTGACGCCGATCGCGCCCGGCAGCCAGCCCATGTGGTGGGGCATCGGCAGCGTCGTGTCGCGGGTCAGCGTCAGGAGGACCAGCGACTCGTGGACGATCGTGCCGAGCGACGCGTCGCTCCCGTCGCGCCAGGTCACGAGCGCGAGGGCGGCGACCGTGGCGACGAAGACGCCGACGGTCATCCGGGCGATCGTGCCGATCGTCGACGTCCAGCGCTCCTGGAGCGGCTCGACGTCGAAGGACCCGCGGGCCCGCCAGAGCACGAGCGCGACGCCGCCGGTCGCCAGGCCGGTGGCGACGTCGAGGCCCTTCACGACGTTCAGCACGGCGAGGACCGCGAGCGAGCCGACGGCGACGTCGAGCGCGCGGCGGTGCCGGCGCGCGAGGTATCGGCCGGTCAGGAGCAGCGTGATGCCGACCGGCACCGCGAGGGCGCGGGCCATGTCGGGGACGCCGGCGCCGACGCTCTCGCGCAGCAGCTCGAGTCGGCCGTCGTCGGACGGGCTCAGCGTCGACAGGAGGTTCGCGAGGCCGGACGCCGCGACGGCGACGCCGGCGAAGAACGGGAGCTGCACGCTGCGCCGCCGCGAGAGGTGCGCCAGGACGGCGAGCACCACGACGAGGACGAGCAGGCTGAAGCCCGCGGTGAGCAGATGGGACTGCGATGGCACCGGCGCATGGTGGCAGGGTCGGATCAAGGCTTGCTGAGAGCGTTCCGGCGCCAGTGGACGGTGTCCTCATCGCCGCGGTCTGTGTGCGGTTCCTCCTGCACCTGCAGGGATTTCTGCCGGCGGCCGACGGAACGTGGCGCGCCGGCGCCTGGACGCCCGGCGGGGCGCCGGACGGGGGACGGGCGGTCAGGCCGGGCGACGAGCGGAGCGGCCGGCCGGGACGACGCGGGCCGCGGCCGGGCGGGCTCAGCCCGCGTCGACGCCCGGGCCGCCGAGGCCCAGGTAGCGCTCGCGCATCCAGCGGGGGATCGCGACGGACCGGCCCGCGCCGACGTAGACGCAGACGTACGTCGTGCGGGCCTGCGCGCGCAGCTCTCCGTCGTCGCTGCCGAGCGCCCGGTAGCGCAGCGTCACGGAGGAGCGGCCGAGCCGCTCGAGGTCCAGCACGACGACGAGCTCCTCCTCGGCGCGGGCGGACTTCGCGAACTCGACCTCGGTCTTGACGACGAGGGTCTCGATGCCGCCGCGCGTCATGGCCCAGAACCCGCCCAGCCGGGTCGTGTTGAGCCGCATGTACGTGTCGTCGAAGAGGTCGAGGTACCGCGGGTGCGCGAGCACGCCCTGCGGGTCGCACTCCAGGAAGCGGACCCGGACGGGCAGCTCGATCGGGCCCGACGCGACCTCGGCGGTGGCCGGCGCCCAGGCGGGTGGGGCGTTGGTCAGCGCCGTGGGGAACGGCGCGGTGGCCGCGCCCGAGGAGGCGGCGTCCGCCGGCGCCGCGTCGTCCGAGGGGCCGGCGGTGGCCGCGTCGGTGGTGCTCACGGTGGCGGGGCGACCGGGCCGCTCAGGCGGCCGCGTCCGCGGTCTCGGCGAGGGGTCCGGTGCCGGGCTGGTCCTGGTCGATGTGCTCGTCCGCGTGGTAGCTGGAACGGACCAGCGGCCCGGCGGCGACGTGCGAGAAGCCGAGCTCCTCCATCCCGATGCGCGCGAGCTCGTCGAACTCCGACGGGTGCCAGTACCGCACGATCGGCAGGTGGTTCTCCGTCGGCCGGAGGTACTGGCCGATCGTGAGGATGTCGACGTCGACGGCGCGGAGCATCTTCATCGTCTCCACGACCTCCGCGAAGGTCTCGCCGAGGCCGACCATCAGGCCGGACTTCGTCTTCATCCCCGGCCGCCCCATCCCCGACGCGTTCATCTCCGACGCGTTCTTCAACACCCGGCACGACCGGATGAACGTCGAACCCCGCCGCGCGACGGGGTACAGCCGCGGGACGACCTCGACGTTGTGGTTGAACACGTCCGGGCCCGCCGCGATCACGGTCGCCAGCGGCATCTCCTCACCCCGGAAGTCCGGGGTCAGCGTCTCGATCTTCGTGTCCGGCGACTGACGGCGGATCTGCGTGATCGTCGCGGCCCAGATCCGCGAGCCGTAGTCGGGCATGTCGTCGCGATCGACGGACGTGACGACGGCGTGGCGGAGGCCCATCATCGCGATCGACCGCGCCACGCGGGCGGGCTCCAGCGGGTCGTCCCACGTCGGGGTGCCGGTCATCACGTGGCAGAACCCGCACCGTCGGGTGCAGGTGTCGCCGAGGATCATGAACGTCGCGGTGCCACGCTCCCAGCACTCCCCGATGTTCGGGCACGCCGCTTCCTGACACACCGTGTTCAGGTTGTTGGCGCTGATGGTCTCCTTCAGCTCCCGGTACTTCGGGGACCCAGGGGCGGGGACCTTGAACCACGACGGCTTGCGCTCGCGATACGCGACGGTCTGGTTGCCCAGCACCTTCGCGACATCCATCCCACCCGGCTTCGCGCGAGAACGCGTCTGACGGACGGGGAGCGGCGTGGACGGAGCCTCGGACACGCCTTCCAGCGTAGCGCGCGAGGTCGGCCGCCCCCGTGGGCTCCGGCACGCGCGCCGGACGGTCGTCTCAGCCGGCCGCGGCCCGGACGACCGCCGCGTCGGCCGGTGCGACGGCCGTCCCGAGCTCGCGGCCGAGGGCCGCGGCGAACCGCTCGCCCACCGCGCGCACCGCCGCGGAGCCGTCGAGACCGGGCTCCGTCCGCAGGTCCGGCGCGCCGGTCTCGCGCGCCAGCGACGTCATCGGCGCGGTCAGGCCGCACGGCACGACCCACGAGAACGGCGTCAGGTCGGTGACGACGTTGAGCCCGACGCCGTGGGTCGTGACGCCGCGGGAGAGGTGCAGGCCGATCGAGCCGAGCTTGCGGTCGTCGACCCAGACGCCGGTGTACTCGATGCCGTCGTCGTTGCGGCCGCGGGCGTCCACGCCGTCCTCGCGGGCGACGGCGACCATCGCGCGCTCCAGGGCGCGGACGACGGAGATCACGTCGGTCGTCCCGGCGACGAGGTAGCCGACGAGCTGGCCGGGACCGTGGAAGGTGACCTTCCCGCCGCGGCGCACGTCGACGATCTCGATGCCCCGCTCGGCGTACCAGTCGGCTCCGAGGGGCAGCTCCTCCGGCGTCGCGCGGCGGCCGCGGGTGTAGACCGCCGGGTGCTCGAGGAGCAGCAGCAGGTCGCCGACCTCGCCGCGGACGCGGGCGTCGCGCAGGCGCTCCTGGAGCTCCAGCGCCTCGGCGTACGGCACGCTGCCCAGCCACGCGACGCCGAGCGGCCCGTCGCCGGTCACCAGCCGGGCGGCGGACGCGCCGGGCTCGGCCGCGCGAGCGGGCGCGATCCCGGGCACCGTCGCGGGGGCGTCCGGGGTGCTCACGACGCGGCCTTGCCGGGGGTCAGGTCGACCGGACAGCCGTCGTAGCCCTTGCGCAGCTGGGCCTCGCTCGGGCCGTCGCTCGCGAGCATCCGCGTCACGGTGACGGGCGTCAGGTGGCGCTCGCGCAGGGCCGCGATGATCCGGGGCATCGCGGCCAGGGTGTTCTCCTTGACCTCGTGCATCAGGATGATCGAGCCGGCCTGCATGCCCTTCTTCGCGGTCTCGACGATCTGGTCCACCGAGGTGTTTCCCAGCGAGTCCTGCGTGTCGACGTTCCAGAGGACCTGGACCATGCCGGCGCGCTTGACGATGCGGTCGGTCTCGGCGTTGTGCGACTCGTACGGGGGGCGGAAGAGCTCCGGCGGCCGGCCGAGGGCGCGGTGGCTGGCCTCGTTGCCGTGCTCGATCTCGGCGCGCTGGTCCTTCGCGCTCTCGGTCGCGAGCGCGGGGTGGTTCTGCGTGTGGGACCCCGAGTCCCAGCCGAGGTTGCGCTGCACGCGCACGTACTCCTCGTTGCCCGGCACGTTGCGGCCGATGCGGAAGAGCGTCATCGGGATCCGCTCCTTCGACATCAGGGCGATCCACTTGGGGGACAGCGGCCCGGGTCCGTCGTCGAAGGTCAGGGCGACCCAGGGCTTCTTGCCCGCGCCGCAGTAGACGGGGAGCCCGAGCTTGGCGTACTTCGCGACGGCGGCGGCGCGCTCGAGCTGGTCGCTGCTGGCGCGTGCGGCCACGCCGGCGAGGCTGCGCAGCTCGCCACCGTCGGGCCTGGCCGCGGTCTTCGCGTCGTCGCCGTCGTCGCCCCCGCCGGCGATCGCGGTCGCGCCCAGGACGACGAGCAGCAGCGCCACGACGGCGCCGCCGATCGCGGTCGCCCGGCGGCGCAGGACGACGGGTGGCAGCGGCGTGCGCGGGGGGCGGCCGGAGGACCCGGGGGCGTCGACCCCGGGGTGGGGTGCGGCGTCGTGGGGGGCGTCACCGTCGTCGTCCCGGCGGGGTCCGTCGCGGTCCGTCGCGTCGTCGTCCCGGCGGTCGCCGGAGCGCCCGCCACGGCGGGCCGGGGCGTCCCAGTCGCCGCCCCAGTCCCAGTCGGCGACCTCCCGCTCGCGCGGGTCATCGGGACGGTCGGGCGGGTCGGAGGGAGGTCCGGCGGGTGCCACACGACCACGGTAGCCCACGGGCCCTCCGGGCATACTCTCCGGGGATGCGCCGGCCCCGACCCGTCCGTGCGACGGAGCCCCCGTTCTGGCTCGCGCGGCTGCGCTGGCGGGTCCGCGGGCAGAGCTCGCGCCTCGCGTTCGCGGGGGCGCTGGTCGCCGGCGGCGTGCTGCTCGCCGTGCTCCCGCCGTCGGGCGATCCGGGCCTGTCGTGGGCGGGGATCGGGCTCCTGCTGGCGTTCGTGCTCGTGCTCAGCGTGGTCGGCAGCGCGGTCGGCGCGCGGCTGCTGCGCCGGCGCGACCCGTCGCTCCCGCGGATCGTGGCGCGCGACCGAGCCGCGACGATGGCGGTGCTGCTCGGGGTGGTCGCGCTGGCCGTGGGCGGATTCCTGCACCGGCCGGCGGTCGTCGCCAAGCAGCAGCGCTACGACGGGATGGTCGCCGAGGGCCGGCGGCTCGCCGAGCGGCGCGCGCCCGCGTACGCGAAGGCGCGGCTGGCCCATCCGGACGTCCGGCGGCTGTCGACGGCCGGGGCGCCCGACGTGCTGCGCGTCTGCTTCCCGGTCGGGCGGCCGGACCGGGCGTGGTGCGCGATCGTCCGCCGCGACCGCGGGGTGGCGCGGGCCCGGACCGACAGCGACACCCGCTCCAACGCGCTGGCCGCGAGCGAGGCGGACGAGGGGCCCTGAGCCGCGGGCCGGCGATCCCGCGGCACCGCCGGCGGGCCGGCGGTCGCGCGCGGCGGCGCCTCAGGCGTCGAGGACGTCCCGCGGGTCCTCGAGCAGCCCGGCGAGGCTGCGCAGGAACGCGCCGCCGTGCGAGGGGTAGATCGCGCGGTGGTCGGCCGTGAGGGTGAGCGTGACCACGTGGCGGGGCTGGATCGAGTCGCCGATCACCCACGGCCGGCGGCGGGGCGCGCCGACGGCGAGCGCGGCGCCGACGCCGGGCGGCATGATCGCGTCGAAGCGGTCCGGTCCGTCCGGTCCGCCGTCGATCAGGGCGAACGTCGGGCCGGCGCTGTCGGGGGCGCGCAGCGCGCCCTCGCGGGCCTTCTGCTGCAGCTCCGCCCGGCGCGCGGCGATCCCGGCGAGCGACTGGCCGCCGGCGTCCTGGATCGTCGGCAGCACGATCGACTCGCCGTCGAGGTCGACCGCGAGCGCCACGTTGGCCTGCGTCCAGGACTCGAGCTTGCCGTCGCGCCACGCGCCGTTGACGCGCTCGTGGCGCCGGAGCGCGAGGCCCGTCGCGCGGACCACGGCGTCGACGAACTGCACGCCGCCGGGCAGTCCGACGGTCAGCTCCTCGACGTCCGCGTCGACGGACGCGGTCCACGTCGGCACGGTGGCGCGGACCTCCGCCATGCGGCGCGCGATCGCGGTCTGCACCCGCGAGGGGATCTTCGCGGTCGCGGTGCCGCGCTTGGTGCCCTCCGCGACCGTGACGTCCGCGGGCGGGGTGACGAGGTCGGTGGGCTCGCTCATGCTGCAGCGAGCATGGCACGTCGCCCGGGGCGACCGGTGCTAGAAGGCGAGCGCGCCGGGGTGCTCGAGGATCGTCCGCAGCCGCTCGAGGAACGACGCGGCGTGCGCGCCGTAGATCACGCGGTGGTCGCTGCTGAGCGTCACGGTGCAGATCGGGCGCAGCGTCGGCTGGCCGTCGATCGGCACGTAGCGCTCGATCGCGGCGCCGACGGCGAGGATCGCGCCCTGGCCCGGACCGATGATCGCGGTGAAGTGCGACACGCCCATCGCGCCGAGGTTGCTGATCGAGAACGTCGCGCCGGCCATCTCCGCCGGCGTGATCCGGCCCTTGCGCGCGCGGCCGGTGAGGTCGCGGGTGCTCGCCGCCAGGGCCGCGAGCCCGAGGCGGTCGGCGCCGCGGACGACCGGGACGACGAGGCCGCCGTCGTCGGTGGCCACGGCTACGCCGATGTCGATCCGCTCGTGCTGGAGGATCCCGTCGTCGGTCCAGGCGCTGCGGACCCGCGGGTGGTCGACGAGCGCCAGGGCGCACGCCTTGACGAGCAGGTCGTTGACCGACGGGGTCCGGCCGCCGCCGCCGGGCGCGCCTGCGGCCTTCAGGTCGCCGCGCAGCGCCAGCGCCGCGGCCAGGTCGATGTCGACCGACGCGACGAACTCGGGGATCTCGGTCCGGCTCTGGACCATCCGCTCGGAGACGAGCCGCTCGATCCGCGACGGGGCGCGGAGCGCGGCGGCGGGGGCGCGGTCGGCGTCGGCCGGGGCGGCGGGCGTCGGGGCGTCGCCGGTGGAGGCCCGGGTCGCCGTCGCGCCGTCCGCGGCCGGCGGGGTGGGCGTCGCGCCGTCGGGGGCGGGGTCGGCGGCGGGGGGCGCGCCGGGGGGGGGGGGGTTGGGGGGTGCCCTGCGGCGACCCCTTGGGGGCGCCGCACCCCACCCCCCCCCCG
>NZ_JBFAPC010000172.1:0-11741 GCF_040675535.1 Patulibacter sp. NPDC049589
CGAAGCACGCGAGGACCGCGACCAGCGGGAAGAGGTACGGGTCGGCGTTCAGCGCCCCCACCACGACCCGCCGCCGGACCCGCCCGAGCGCCGACCACGTCCGCGCCGGCGTCGCTCTGGCCCTCGTCTCCGCCGCGCTGACCGCCGTCGTCTTCCTGCTCGTCCTGCTGCTCGTCACCGGCTGGGACGTGCGGCCGCTGAAGGCCGCCGTCGGCGTCTCGCTGCTGCCCGTCGCCGCGGTCGTCGGGTGGCGGATCCCCGGCGACCCGTGGCTCCGCGCGTCGGCGGGCTGTGCCTTCGTGGGTGCCGGGATCCTCGCGCTCGCCGTGCTGCCGAACGTCGGCGCCGGCTGGGTCGTCCTGCCGCAGGTCCTGGCCGGGGTCGGGATGGGCATGGCGCTCCCGGCGCTCGCCGGCGAGCTGCTGCCCGAGCGCACGCCGCGGCAGGCCGGCGGGCTGCTCTCGCTGCGCCACGTCGGGATCACGGTCGCGCTGCTGGCCCTCGCCCCGGTGATCGCGCACGAGCTCGACCGCACGATCGACCGCACCCGCGAGCAGGTCGCCGCGCTCGTCCTCGACGCGCGCCTGCCGCCCCAGCCGAAGGTGACGTCGATCGGCTCCGCGCTCAGCGACGTCTCGGCCGACGACCCCCGCGGGTCGCTGCGCAAGGCGCTCGTCTCGCAGGCGTCGAAGTTCACGTCCAGCGCGGACGACCAGGCCGTGTACGACCAGCTGATCGTGCGCGCCGACGACACGCTCGTGACCGCCGTCAACGGCGCCTTCCGCACGGCGTTCCTGATCACCGGCGGGCTCGCGCTGCTGGCGGCGCTGATCGTGCTGCCGCCGGTCGGCCGGCACCCCGCGCTGGCGGTCGCGCTGGCCGCCGCCGCGCTCGCCCTGGCGGGCGCGCAGGTCCTGACGGCGCGCGGCCAGCGCCCCGACCCGGTGGTGATCGCGAACCCCTGCCAGAACCGCGACCTGCCGAACTCCGGCGGGCTCGACGGGTTCCTGCAGGACGCGGCGCTCGGCCTGTTGGACCGCGCGGCGTGCCGCTTCGGGTCCTCGCGGGAGTCGCTCGTGCTGGCGATCTCCGACCCGAGGCTCGCCGCCACCTACAAGCGCGACCACGGCGTCGATCCACGCAAGGAGCTGCCGTCGCTCATCGGCGGCGCGGTGGGCGGCGGGGACGGGAAGCCCGGCACGTTGGAGCGCCTGATCCGCGGCCTGATCCCGGGGTCGTCGTGAGCGCGCCCAGCGTGGAGCTGTTCTTCGACGTCGGCTCCCCCTACGCGTGGCTGGCCGCCGAGCGCGTGGAGTCGATCCTCGGCCCGGTGACGTGGCGGCCGGTGCTGCTCGGCGGCATCTTCGCCGCGGTCGGGCGGTCCTCGTGGGCGCGCACCGACGCGCGGGGCGCCGGGGTGGCGGAGATCGAGCGGCGCGCCGCCGAGCGCGGCCTGCCGCCGGTCCGCTGGCCGGAGCGCTGGCCCAACGACGGGCTGCGCGCGATGCGCGTGGCCGCCTGGGTCGACCTGACCGCGCCGCCGGAGCACGACGCCGTCCGGGCCTTCGCCCTCGCCGCGCTGCGCACGCACTTCGTGGCTCGCCGGAGTGAAACGAGCACTCACGAACGGCACCTTCGTTCCAAGAAGATGGGAGAAGTGATGCGGCAGAGCACCTCCAGGTCGGATGTCGCGGGTGGACGACAGGGCGCGCGTGACGCTGTCAACGTTCGCGTTCTGCTGACGCTGGGCCTCGTAGTCGCCGCGCTCTGCACCGGCGTCTCGTGGGTCAGGTCGACGGGCGCCGACGCAGCCGGCGCCCGTGCCGGCGGAACATCGTCCCGAGCAACGGTAAAGGTCACGGCGGGGCCCCTCACGGCATCGCTCGTGCTGAGACGGAAGGGTGCGTCGATGTGCGGCTCCCTGCAGGCGGAGACGCGCGTCTCCGCGGACCAGATCGTAGGACCAGACCCGCAGCGCGCGTGCATCTCGAGTCGGAACCGAACCTCCTTCAGCGAGGTGTTGGCGTCGTGTCCCGGAGGATTGGCGGCGACGTTCGCCCTGCCTCCGGGGGAACGTCGAGCGTGGCTTCGTTCGGCCGAGGGATCGCTGCGGTTGCCAGTGCGAACGGTTCGCATCGGCGGCACGCTCGTCCGGGTCGCGATCGCCGCGGTTCCCGCGCGCGCAACCGAGGTCGGGATCGCTTTCCAGGCGCGCGGACCAGCTGACGTTCCGGTCGGAGACGTGGCGGGTCTCTGTGACTGAGTCCGGGACCGTCGCCGGCATCGTAGCCGACGCGTTGGCCGCCGTCTCGGGGCGCGCGGACGCGTGCTCCAGGCTCACGTGCAGCGTCGTGCTGGACACGCATCTGGAAGTCAGCGTGAGCATCTCGACGGTCGAGCGCGAGAATCCGTCGGCGCCGGTCTCCGCCCCCGAGTTCCGGCTCTTGGAAGCCCGATTCGGTGCACGCGAGGAACAAGCGATGCGATGGCGCACCGGGTCGACCGAGCGCACCGGGGACCCCGCGTTCGTGCGCTGGCTCGTCGCCCGAGTGCCGTGGCTGGACCCCGAACGGCCTGCCCCGTTCCACGACACGGAGATCGAACGACTCGACGAGTCCGGCATCGTGGCGGGGATCGTTCGCGACATCGTGCTGCCGGGCGTCACGATCGCCCACGGAAGGAGCAGCGAGCCAGAAACGCCAGCGCTGTGGCTTCCGTACGTCGTCACGTTCGCGACGTCCGGATGGATGGTCGACTGGATCGCGGAGCACGTGGGATCGAGGTTCACCACCGAGGCCTCCAGCGCGATCGCCCGCGATGGCTTTCCTGCGGGAGCGGCCCTCGGGTGACGGCGCCGATGAGCTGCTTGAAGCAGCCGTTGCGAGGCGGCCCGGAGGGGGTTTGGCACACGTGAGCGCGCCGCATGCGACGTATCGCTCCCCGCCTCACGCAGGTCGGAAGTTGATCGGTCATCGGGGAGGCATTGGTTCTTGGCGGCGTCGCTCTGCACCGTGATGGCGGGAGCAACGAGCTGCGGAAAAGAGGCGCTCCTGACGTGGTTGTGGGTCGTCGGGGCCGCTGAATAGGACGCGCACGCCGCTGGCTCCTAGGGTTTCCGGCTGTCGAAGATCGGTCACCGAAGGGATGGTGCGCAGCGGCGTGCGCAACAGCAGCGTATGGAAGGCCACGCTCGGGCTGCAGAGCGTGGTGGTGGAGCGGGTCGACGCGGCCCAGGACGCGGTCACCGGCGGGCCGCTGATCGAGGTGCGCGTTCGCTCCTATGAGCGCGAGCAGTCGCGTTGCGTGGTCTGCGGCGCCAGGTGTCCGGGCTACGACGCCGGGCCGCCGGCGAGGCGGTGGCGGGCGCTGGTTCTCGGGACGGTCCCGGTGTACCTGGTGGCGGCGCTGCCCAGGGTGCGCTGCGCGGTGCACGGGGTGCGCGCTGCTCGGGTGCCGTGGGCTCGTGCGCATTCGCGGTTCACGCGGCAGTTCGAGGACCAAGTCGCGTGGCTGGCAACCCACACCGCGAAGGGCACGGTAGGCGCGTTGATGCGGGTCGCGTGGCGCACGGTCGGCCAGATCGTTGATCGGGTCGTCGAGGACGCCAAGCGCGGCCGAGACCTGCTGTTCGGGCTCACCCGGATCGGCATCGACGAGATCTCGTTCCGCAAGGGCCAGCGCTACCTGACGGTCGTGATCGATCACGACACCGGCCGGCTCGTGTGGGCCGCGGAGGGCCGCGACAAGCAGACCCTCAACCGGTTCTTCGATCAGCTCGGCTCCGCGCGCTGTGCAGGGATCGAGTTGGTGTCCTGTGACATGGCCGCGTGGATCTGCGGACCGGTGCAGGAGCGCTGCGAGAACGCCGAGGTGTGCCTCGATGCGTTTCACGTCGTGCAGCTGGCGACCGACGCGCCGGACCAGGTCCGCCGGCAGGTGTGGAACGAGGCCAGGAAGGCGGGGATGGGCGAGCAGGCCAAGCAGCTGAAGAACGCGAGGTTCGCGTTGTGGAAGAACCCAGAGCGCCTCACGGATCGCCAAGCCGCGAAGCTCTCCGAGATCCAGGCGACGAACCGCACGCTGTTCCGGGCCTATCTCTTGAAGGAGCAGCTACGCCAGATCTGGCGCGCCCCGACGTTCGAGGCCGCGATGGAGTTGTTGGACGGCTGGCTCTCGTGGGCCTGCCGCTGCCAGATCCCGGCGTTCGTGAAGCTCTCCAAGACGATCCGGGGACACCGCGAGCGGATCGCCGCGGCGCTCTTCCACGGCCTCTCCAACGCGCGGATCGAGGCCGCGAACACCACGCTCAGGTTGATCGCCAGGCGCGCGTTCGGGTTCCACTCCGCCGACGCGATGATCGCTCTCGGGATGCTCAAGCTCGGCGGCCTGTGCCCGCCACTGCCGGGACGCTGAACCTGGCCAATCCACCCACAACCACGTCAGGAGCGCCCCAAAATATGGCTGTTCTTCGTGTCCGACGGCACCGCCCACGGTTGGGCGCACCGCTGGACCCACAGCCACGCCGCATATCTATGACCAATATGCCGACCGTCCTACGCGCCACCCTCGGGGATCAACCGCTCGGCACGGTGGACGGCACCGTCGTGGCGGTCCTGATCGTCGCGTGGGCGGGGCTGTTCTGGGTCACCCTGCTGTGGCAACGGCCGATCACCTGGCGACGCCTGACGGTCCGGTTGCTGATGGTCACGACGTGGAGCGGCGGGATCATCGGCCGGCAGCTCGGCTGGGACGCGGTCACGACGCCGATCGCCGCCACCGTCGTGGGGCTGACGCTCGCGTTCTGGCTGTGCGCGACGAGCGTCCTCGACGCCCGCTGGTTCGATCACGGTCCGCTGTACGGCGACAAGACCCGGCAGAAGTGAGCGCGGGCGTGACCTGCCGCGTCGCGGCGACCTGGTCGGCCGGCGGGCCGCCCACGTCTGCCGGCTGATCGGCGCGGCTCCGACGCCGAGCCCTCGGCGCGGGCCGCTCCCGACCCCCGTCCCGCGCCGTCGCTCCCCGGCTCAGGCCGGGCTGACGAGCCCCCGCAGGTGCGGGACCTGCCCCCGCGCGTCGCGCAGCGCAAAGCCGACGCGGCCGTCGTCGGCGGTGGCGCTGCCGAACTCGACCGTCGCCGGCAGCAGCACCGGCTTCTGGAAGCGGACCTCGACGGCGAACGCGTCGGGGAGCAGGTCCTCGATCGCGGCCAGCGAGCGCGCCTTCGTCCACATGCCGTGGGCGATGTGGCGCGGGAACCCGAACGCCTTGGCGGTCAGCGGGTGCAGGTGGATCGGGTTGATGTCGCCGCCGACGCGGGCGAACCGGCGGCCCAGGTCGTCCGGGAGCTCCCACTGCGTGGTGGTCAGCGCGTCGAGGTCGACGGGCACCGCGTCGATCGGGTCGGGGGCGGCCGTCGCCGCCGACGCGGCGCCGCCCCCGCGCTTGAAGAACGTCGACGCGCAGGTCCAGACGGCCTCGTCGCCGACGCGCAGCTCGGTGTGGACCAGGAACGTCCGGCCCTTGGGGTGCGGCTGCAGGGGATCGGCGTGGACGCGGACGCTCAGGACCTCGTCCGGGGCGATCGGCCGGTGCTGGACGATCCGGTTGCGCAGGTGCACCAGGCCGACGGCGGGGAACGGGAAGTCGCCCCCGGTCATCAGGGCCATGTGCAGCGGGAACGCCAGCGCGAAGCCGTAGGTGACGGGCAGTCGGCCGGCGTTCAGGAAGCCCGTGATCTCCCGGTACGCGGCGAGGTTCTTCGGGTCGACGCGGACCTCCGGCACCACGAGCTCGACGTCGGGGATCTCCGTCGTGCTCCCCGCGACGAACGGCAGCCGCGACGCGAACGGGATCATCGGCAGCGCCGCGCGCCCGTAGAGCGGGGCGGCCTTCGGGATGGACTGGAGCTCGCGCGTGGTGGTCATCGGGTCCTCGGGGTGATGGAGGTGGGGTCGGTCGTCGGGCCGCCGGGGGACGGCCGCGCGCGGGGCGGGGGCACCCCACGGGTACCCCGGCCCGCCGCCCGCGACCGGACGGACGACGGACCGGCGGGGACTCAGGCGCCGATGAGGCCCTGGCCGCAGACGCGGACGACGTTGCCGTTGACCGCGCCGGAGCCGGGGGAGGCGTACCAGGCGATCGTCTCGGCGACGTCGACCGGCAGGCCGCCCTGGCCGAGCGAGGACAGGCGCCGGCCGGCCTCGCGGATGCCGAACGGGACCTGGGCGGTCATCTGCGTCTCGATGAAGCCGGGGGCGACGGCGTTGATCGTGCCGCCGGCCGCCGCGACGTCCGCCGAGAACGCGTCGATCAGGCCGATGACGCCGGCCTTCGACGTCGCGTAGTTCGTCTGGCCGTTGTTGCCGGCGATGCCGGCGATCGACGAGACGCCGATGATCCGGCCGCCGCGATTGAGGACCTTGCCCTTCAGCAGCGCGAGCGTGATCCGGTCCGGCGCGATCAGGTTGACCGCGATCACCTGGTCCCAGGTCTCCGGCTTCATGTTCGCCAGGCGCTTGTCGCGCGTGATGCCGGCGTTGTGGACGACGACGTCGACGCCGCCGTGGTCGTTCTTCAGCTGCTTCGCGAGCTGGTCCGGCGCGTCCTCGGCGGTGACGTCGAGCGTGATCGCGGAGCCGCCGATGCGGTCCGTGACCTTCTTCAGGTCGGCGGCCAGCGGCTCGATGTCGAGGCCGACGACGTGCGCGCCGTCGCGGGCGAGCGTCTCGGCGATCGCCTCGCCGATCCCGCGCGAGGCGCCGGTGACGAGCGCGACCTTGCCGGCCAGCGGCTTGTCCCAGTCGAGCTCCGGCGTCGCGGTCGGCGGCGCGCCGACACCGATCCGGACGACCTGGCCGGACACGAACGCCGACTTCGGCGAGAGGAAGAAGCGCAGGGTCGACTCGAGCTGGTCCTCGGCGCCCTCGGCGACGTAGACGAGGTTCGACGTCGCGCCCTTGCCGAGCTCCTTGCCGGCGGAGCGCGTGAAGCCCTCCAGCGCGCGCTGCGAGACGCGGCCGCCGGCGGTCAGCGACTCCGGCGGCGTGCCGAGGACGATCAGCCGGCCGGACGGGCGCAGCTTGCGGGCGACGGGCTGGAAGAACGCGCGCAGCGCCTTGAGCTCGTCGGGGTGCGCGATGCCGGTCGCGTCGAAGACGAGCGCCTGGAAGCGCTGGTCGCCCGCAGTCTCGGCCGAATAGATCTTCGGCGTCAGGTCGACGGCGCCGGCGGCGTCGCGCAGCGGGCCCTCGGCGGTCCAGACCTCGGCCTCGGCGCTCTTCAGGACCGCGGCGATCGCGGGCGCCAGGCGCCCGCCGTCGGCGGCGCCGACGAGGACGGCGCCGTCGACGGCCTTCTGCCCCGGCACGTAGCGCTTGAGCACGGGCGGCTGCGGCAGGCCGAGCTTCGGGGCGATCTGCTTGCCCACGAAGGAGTTGGCGAACTTCAGGTACTTGTCGGACATCGGTTGGAACCTCGGGGGCGTCGGGTGCGGCGGGCGTGGGTCCTACGTGGGTCGCTACCCGGGGCGGGCGGGCGGACCCGGTGATCGGCGTCGCCGGCCCCGCGCGGGGCCGACGACGGGTCCTGACTAGGCGGCCTCGACGATGGCCGTCACACCGATCCCGCCGGCGGCGCAGATCGAGATCAGGCCGCGGCCGGAGCCCTTCTCGGCGAGCTCCTTCGCGAGGCTCGCGACGATGCGGCCGCCGGTCGCGGCGAACGGGTGCGCCGCGGCGAGCGAGCCGCCGTTGACGTTGAGCTTGCTGCGGTCGATCGCGCCCAGCGGGGTGTCGCGGCCGAGCTTGACCTTGTTGAAGGTCGGGTCCTCCCAGGCCTTCAGCGTGGAGAGGACCTGCGACGCGAACGCCTCGTGGATCTCGAAGAGGTCGAAGTCGGCGAACGTCAGGCCGTTGCGGTCCAGGAGCTTCGGCACGGCGTAGGCGGGGGCCATCAGCAGGCCCTCCTCGCCCTGGACGTACGAGACGCCCTCGGTCTGCGCATCGATGAAGTACGCGAGGATCGGCAGGCCGTTGGCCTTCGCGTACTCCTCGGACGCCAGCAGCACCGTCGACGCGCCGTCCGACAGCGGCGTCGAGTTGGCGGCGGTCATCGTGCCGTCGGGGCCGCCGAAGACCGGCTTGAGCTTCGCGAGCTTCTCCAGCGAGGAATCGGGGCGCAGGTTGTTGTCGCGCTCGACGCCGAGGAACGGGGTGATGAGGTCGTCGAAGAAGCCCCGCTCGTAGGCCGCGGCGAGACGCTGGTGCGACGCGACGGTCAGTTCGTCCTGCGCCTCGCGGGTGATGCCCCACTCCTTGCCGGTGATCGCCTGGTGCTCGCCCATCGACAGGCCGGTGCGGGCCTCGCGGTTGGCGGGGATGTCGAGGCCGATGTCGCCCGGGCGGATCTTCAGCAGCGCCTTGACGCGGTCGCCGGTCGTGCGCGCCTGGTTGACGGCGACGAGCTTCTTGCGCAGCTTCTCGCCGACGGCCAGCGGGGCGTCCGACGTCGTGTCGACGCCGCCGGCGATGCCGGCCTCGATCTGCCCGAGGGCGATCTTGTTGGCGATGTAGATCGTCGCCTGCAGGCCCGTGCCGCAGGCCTGCGTGATGTCGACGGCCGGGGTGGCGCGGTCGAGGCGGGAGCCGAGGACGACCTCGCGCGTGAGGCTGAAGTCACGGGCGTGCTTGAGCACGGCGCCGGCGGCGACCTCGCCGAGCTTCTTGCCCTCCAGGCCGAAGCGTTCCACCAGGCCGTCGAGCGCGGCGGCGAGCATGTCGCTGTTGGAGGCCTGGGCGTAGGCGCCGTTGGAACGGACGAACGGGATGCGGTTGCCGCCGACGATGGCGACGCGGCGGGCGGTCTTGGGCTCGGTCATGCGGGGCTCCGGTGCGAATTCGTACCGTCGGTAGGACGGGCGGTCCCCACAGGGTAGCGGGACGCTGTCGACAGCCTGTCACAGAGGCCTTGCGATGCCCGGCGGAAGTGCGGGCGCCCGCCGCCGCCGGGCCTCGTTACGGTGGGGAGGTGTGGTTCACGGTCGCGTCACGATCAGATCCCGACGAGCGAGTCGTCCGGACGCTGTACGCGTTCCGCGGCCTGCCCGCCGCGGTCGCGGCGGCCATCGCGCTCGCCGTCGCCCCGTCGTCCGCGTCAGCCGCGCCGTACGAGGTCTGGTCCTGCCGCGATGCCGCCGGCAGCCCGATCTCCGCGGGTGCCTGGTCCGTCGCCTACGACTTCACCGACGCGAGCACCACCGAGAGCACCGACTCGTGCGCGAGCGGCGGCGGCTACCGCGCGGCACTGGCACCGGGTGTCGCCCGGGGGGTCTCGGGCATCGACCTGCGCTTCGCCGCCCCCCGCGGCACGACGATCACGGACTTCGAGCTCTGGCGGTCGGTCCGCATCGCCGGGGACGGCTCGAGCTTCCAGGCGAACGTCGACGAGGTCGTCGGCGGCAACGCGGCGAACCCGGCCAGTGCGTGCTTCGCGTCGTCCGCCGACCCGACGTGCGGCACCGATCCGACGTCCCCGCTCTCCGCGGCCAACCGCTGGACCAAGGAGACGCCGGGCCCCTTGGACCTCATCAAGATCGTGTCGCGATGCGGCCAGTCCTGCCCCGCCAGCAGCCCGGTCGCGGTCGAGAGCACGCTCTACCGCTCGCGCGTGGTCCTCGACGACCCGACGGCCCCGGCGGCGGCGGTCACGGGCGGCACCCTCGCCGCCGGGGCGCCCGTCAGCGGCCAGGCGTCGCTGTCGCTCGCCGCGCGCGACCGGGAGAGCGGCGTGGCGAGCGTCACGCTGGCGGTCGACGGCGGCGCCCCGACCACGATCGACTCGGGCAACAGCCTCAACGCGTGCCACCTGCCCTACGTCGACCCGCAGCCGTGCCCGGCGGACACCGAGCGCCTGTTCCTCGTCGACACGTCGACGCTGACCCCCGGCGCCCATCAGGTCGCCGGCACGGCCGTCGACGCCGCCGGGAACACCACCCCGTGGGGTCCGGTGGACGTCGTGGTCGCCGAGCCGCCGGTCGCCGAGGAGCCGCCCGCCGCGGACCCGCCGGCCGCGATCCCCCCGAGCGCCGCCGTGCCGCCGGCGGTCGTCCCGCCGGCCGCGGTCTCAGGCGGCGCCCCCGACAACGGAGCGCCTGCGGTGCTCCGGCCGCGGGTCGACCTGCGGATCGAGCCTGGGAAGGCCGGCGTCGGCCCGCGGATCGTCGGCACCGTCCGCACGCCTGCGGGCCGGGCGATCGCCGGGGCCCGGCTCCGCGTCGTGCGGACCCCGCTCGGGACGGCCCCGAACGCGAAGACGACCACCGACACGGTGACGACGGACGCCCACGGCCGGTTCGTCGCGCCGCGGCGCTCGGGAGCGCACCGCGTGCGGGCGACGTTCGCGCCGTGGGACGGTGCCCCGGTGACGCGCAGCGTCGAACGCGACGTGCGGACGACGCTGCGCCTGAGCGCCGAGAGCCGTCAGGCCCGGCGGACGACCGGACAGACCTACACGCTGCGCGGGCGGGTCCGGGGGGCCGGCCAGGCCACGCCGCGCACCCCGGTGCAGATCGAGGCGATCGTGCGGGGCCGCTGGCGCGTGGTCGGCACGACGCGGCTCTCGTCGACGGGCCGCTGGACCTGGCGCTACCGGTTCCGGTCGGTCACGCGGCCGACCCGGTTCGCGTTCCGCGCGACGGTCCTCTCCGCGCCCGCGTGGCCGTGGTCGACGCGACACAGCGGCCGCGTCCACGTCCACGTCGATCCGCGATGACCGCGCGCGGGAACGGCTGAACGGTGGCCGTCCAGCAGCGCGCGTCCTCGACCCGCAGCCGTCGTCGCGCCGAGGCGCTCGTCGACCGCGAGTACGAGACGTCCCACGACACCGTGCTCCGCAGCGTGCGGAGCAAGCTCCACGCGACCGGCGTGCGGCTCGACGACGCCGACCTCGACGCCGCGTACAACCAGGCGTGGCACGCGCTCTACGCGAAGGTCGAGCAGGGAGACACGGTCGACAACCACCTGGGCCTGCTGACCACGGTCACGTACCGCCGGGCGATCGACGACTACCGGGCGATGCACGTCGACCGCCACAGCGAGCTGCTCGAGTCCGCCGCGGCGACCGAGCCCGACGTCGACCGCCTGCTCGACGACCGCCGCCGCCTGCGTTCACTGCGGGAGGGCATGCGCCTGCGCCTGACGCCGCGCGAGCTCCAGGCGGCGGTCCTCTGCTACATCCATGGCTACACCCGCCCCGAGGCCGCGAAGGCCCTGGAGCTGACGCCGCGGCGCATGGAGAAGGTCATGGACCGCGTCTCCAAGCGCGTCGCGGAGATCGTCCGCGACGTCGAGGGCGACTGGTGCGAGCGCCAGGACTCGCTCATCCGCGCGTACGCGCTCGGCCTGCTGGACCCCGAGGGCGAGCGCCACGTCCTCGCCCGCGAGCACCTCGAGCACTGCGCAGCGTGCCGTCGGCGCGTCATCGGCCTCCGCGGCCTGGCCGCCGTCGCCCCGCCGGTGCCGCTGGTGCTCGGCGGCGGGCTCGCGGCGGGCGGGTCCGAGGCCGTCACCGACCCGGCCCAGGAGGACGGCCGGACGGGACCCGACAGCGGCCGCGACGCCGGGGCGAGGGACGTGGCGACCGCCGCCGGAGCGGCAGGCGCGGCCGTGGCGGCGGCGGGGTCGGCCGCAGCGGCAGGGACGGCGGCAGGATCGCCCGCCGCGGCCGGGTCACCGGCTGCGGCAGCG
>NZ_JBFAPC010000173.1:0-11622 GCF_040675535.1 Patulibacter sp. NPDC049589
GCCGACGATCGCGAACTTCAGGGCGACCGAGACCGGCTCGACGAGATCCGCGAGCGGCAGCGCGGTCACGAGCCGTCCTCGACCGTCATCGAGACTCCCTTCGGCCCGTCGCCCTTCGCCGGGCGGGCGGCGTCGACGGCGGCCTGGAGCTTCGCGGTCGTGACGCCGAGCGTCTTGGCGACCTGCGCCAGGTCGTCGGCGTGGACGCCGGGGCCGCCGCCGCGGGGGCCGCCCGGGCCCTTGGCGGTGGTGGACGTGGTCGTGGCGCTCGTCGACGTGCTGTCGGCGGCGTTGGCGACGCCGATGCCGGCGGCGCCCATGAGGGCGACGGACGACGCGACGGC
Source organism: Patulibacter sp. NPDC049589 (assembly GCF_040675535.1). NCBI lineage: Bacteria > Bacillati > Actinomycetota > Thermoleophilia > Solirubrobacterales > Patulibacteraceae > Patulibacter > Patulibacter sp. NPDC049589. Next base: position 345 of record NZ_JBFAPC010000173.1, read on the forward strand.
GGCGGCCTTGCGGATGCGAGGGGTCATGGGTGGTGCTCTCCTGTGGCTCGTGCACACCGCGGGGCTCCCCGACGGCTGCAGCCACCCTCTCCCGGTCGGCTGGGAATCCCCTGGGATCGCCGTGGGAGTTTCCGAAGACCAGCCGAAGAGGGCGGCCGGTCCACCGGCGCGGAGGCGGCCCGCGCCGCGCCAGGATCCACCCTTCATGATGGGTCCATCAGCGCGCCATCCCCCACCACCGGCGGCGCCGCGGCCCCGTCCCCCGGCGCGATCGACCGCGCCGCGTTCCGGACCGGCCTGCGGGCGGGCGTGCCGTTCGCCCTCGCGGGCGGGATCCTCAGCCTCTCCTTCGGTGCGCTCGCGGTCGACACCGGCTTCTCGTGGATCGCCGCGATCGTGATGTCGGCGATCGTCTTCGCGGGATCGGCGCAGTTCGCGGCGGTCACGATCGTCGCCGCCGGCGGGGGGCTCGGGGCGGCGGTCGCGGCGTCCGCGCTGATGAACTCGCGCTTCCTGCCGATGGGCATCGCGCTCGGGCCGTCGCTGCCTGGCGGCCCCGTCCGGCGTGGGCTCGAGGGCCAGGCCGTCGTCGACGCGTCGTGGGCGATGGCCGCGCGGCCCGACGGCACGTTCGACCGCTCGTTCCTGCTCGGGTCGACCGCCGTCCAGTACGTCACCTGGGTCCTGGGGAGCATCGCGGGCGCCGTGGGCGGCGGCGCGCTGGGCGACACCGACCGCTTCGGCCTCGACGCGGTCTATCCGACGTTCTTCCTCGTCCTGCTGATCCACGAGCTGCGCACCGGCCGCGGACGCGGCGTCGCGGCCGGCGGGGCCCTGCTCGCCCTGGCGCTGGTCCCCTTCGCGCCTGCGGGGGTGCCGGTGCTCGCCGCGAGCCTCGCGGCCCTGGTCGGCCTGCGGACGCGACCGGGGGACGACCACGGAGCGACCGGCGACGGCGCCGATGCCGCGGGGCAGCCGGCCGCGGACCGCCGGTCGTCCCCGGACGACCTCGGCACGGACCGCGCCGGACCCGACGCATGAGCGTCGACGTCTGGCTCTTGATCGGGGCCTGCGCCGCGGTCACGGCGCTGATCAAGGGCGTGGGACCGGTCGCCCTCGGCGGCCGGCCGCTGCCCGCACGCGCGACGGGCGTGATCACCCTCCTCGCCCCCGCCCTCCTGGCCGCGCTCGTGGTGACCGGCGTCGCGGGGCAGGACGGGCACCTCGGCCTCGGCGTCGAGGCCGTCGGCGTCGCCGCGGGCGGCGCGGTCGCGCTGCGCGGCGGCTCGATCCTGGTCTGCGTGGTCGTCGCGGCGGTCGTCACGGCCGGGCTGCGCGCCATCGGCTGACGAACCTCGGCCGTTCGAGATTTGCCGCCCCGCGGACGGGGTAGATGCCTCGCGTCGATCGCAGCGGCCCCGGGCCCCGCCCCTCGGTGGTCTCCCCCACCACCCCAGCCGAGGGGCAGCGCGGGTCGGGCGCGCCGCCGTCGTCACCGCCGTCCGTATCACCGTCCCGAGCCGGTGGTCCGGGCGGCGGAGCTCGTTCCGGGGGCGTTCAGGCCGGGATGACGAGCTCGAACGCGGCGCGCCCGTAGCGCCGCCCGTTGACCTGCAGCTCGATCGCGTGCTCGCCGGCGTGGTACCGCCGCGTCGTGATCGGGACGAACGGCCGGCGGCGCGCGAGCGTCGTCCGCTCGCCCGGGGCCAGGGTCAGCTGCCAGCGGCCGGCGGTCGCGACCGCGAGCTCCGGGTCGACCCTGCTGAGGTCGTTGAGGTGGTTGGCGACCGAGCGGCGCACGTACTCGGAGGGGTCGCCGCGCAGGGCGTCGAGGATCGGCACGGTCGCGGTCGGGCGCTCCGCGAGCGCCGGGACGCGCCGCGCCCACGGCAAGAACGGCCGCGTGCCCTCGCTCGCCAGTCGCCGGACGTGCGGGTCGGGGTCGGTCGTCCAGCCCGTGACGACCGCCAGCGCCCGGTCGGGGTCGTGCTGGAGCAGCCGGCGGATCGCGGCCTCGGCGGTGAGCCGCGGCGTCAGCTCGCGCAGCAGGGCGAGCCCGGTCTCCAGCGCGTCGTCCGCCGGGTCCTCGAGCGCCCGGCGGCTCGCGGCGTCGGCGACCGCCCAGATCATCCAGCCGGAGAACGCCGGGTCGCGCAGCGCCGCGCGCAGCACGGCGGCGAACCCCGCGAGGTCGTCGGGCAGGTCGGCCAGCAGCGCGTCGGAGACCGCCGTCACGCGCTCGCCGAACGCGAGTGGCCCGAGCGCCGCCCGGGCCCGGCGCACGGCCGCGACCCGCAGCCCCGGGTCCGTCCGCTCCAGGCAGGCGACGAGCCCGGCGACGGCGGCGTCGCCGAGCAGCTCCTCAGCGGTCGGCACGGGCGCTCAGCGCGTCGCCCGGCAGGTGCCGGCCAGGCGGGTCCGCAGGGCGATCGAGCGGGCGACGGCGGCGCGGAGCGTGCGCAGCTGCAGACGGCCGTCGCGGAGGTCCGACGTCAGCGCCCGCGACGCGGCGAGGGCGGCGTCGGTCGTCCGCGCGTAGAGCAGCAGGTCGACCCCGGCCTGCGAGGCGGCGCGCGCGACCTGCGCCGGCGACGACGCCGCCGCGAACGCCCCGGCCTCGAGGTCGTCGCTGATCGTCACGCCGCGGAAGCCGAGCCGACCGCGGAGCTCGCCCGAGATCACCGGCGGCGACAGCACCGCCGGCGCGGGCGACAGGTCCGAGTAGATCGCGCTGGAGAGCATCACGAGCTCGGCGCCGGACTGGATCGCGGTGCGGAACGGCAGGGCGTCCTGGGTCCGCAGGGTGTCGACCGACGTCGGGATCCGCACGCGGGTCGCGTCGGTGTCGGCCGCCGCGCGCCCGAGCCCCGGGAAGTGCTTGACGGCGACGGCGATGCCGCCCTCGTGCGCGCCGGTCGTGAACGCCCGGGTCGCCCGGGCGGCGGTCGGCGCGTCGGCGGCGTAGGTGCGACCGGCGGCGGAGAGGACCCCCGTGCCGATGTCCGCGACCGGGGCGAGGTTGACGGTCACCCCGGCGCTGCAGAGCGCGAGCGCGCTGTCGCGGCCGGCCTTCTGCACGACGCCGATGCCGCCGCGCCCCTGGACCGCCGCCGAGGCCCGCGGCGCCGCGTCGGTGACGCGGCGGACCGTGCCGCCCTCCTGGTCGGTCATCACGAGCAGCGGTACGCCGTTGAGCGCGCCGGGCCGCGTGATCCGCTGCAGCTTGGCGGTGAGCGTGCGCACCGTCGAGAGCGTCGACGCGTTCTCGGCGAAGAGGATCACGCCGCCGATCCGGCCCGCCCGGATCGCCGAGCGGATCGCCGGCGGGATCTCGCCGGGTGCGGCGTTGCGGAACGGCGCGATCACCGTCTGCCCGACGAGCTGCGTCGAGCTCAGGGATCCGGCGATGCGTTCCGCGGGGGTCTGCGGCGGGGCCTTCGCGGCCTTCTCGTCGTCCCCGCCACAGGCGACCGCGCGCAGCAGGACGATCAGGAGGATCAGCCCGACGACCCCGAGCAGGGCCGCCCGGCGGCGCCGGGCGGCGAGCTCCTCGCCCGGCGGGCGCCGCACCCGGCGGCGGACGAACGGATCGTCGGGGGGTGCGGGCGACACGCACCGGAGGCTAGTGGCCCGGGGGGCGCGGCGCACGCGTTCGCCGGGGATGCGACGTTTCACGGATGACCAGGACCGCGCTGGACTACACCGTCGAGCTCGACCGGACGGCGGGCGCCGGCCAGGACGAGGAGACCTTCGTCGTCCGCCGGCCGGACGGGACCGAGCAGCGCCTGCGCCTGCACGACTACGACCTCGTCTACGCCGTGCCCGGCCTGTACGAGGAGGTCGTCCAGCACCAGCTGGAGTGCGCGTCCCCCGCGACGATCGTCTCGCGGCTCGCCGACGCGGTCGCCGCCGCGGGTCTCGACGCGGGCGACGTGCGCGTCCTCGACGTCGGTGCCGGCAACGGCGTGATCGGCGAGGGCCTGCGCGACGCGGGCTTCCGCGTCCCCGTCGCGAGCGACGCGCTGGTCGAGGCCCGCACCGCCGCCGAGCGGGACCGGCCCGGCCTCTACGCCGAGTACGTGATCGACGACGGCACGCCCGAGGCGTTCGACCACATCGGCGCCGCCGTCCGCCGCCACGAGCTGGGCGCGCTCACCTGCGCCGCCGCCCTCGGCCCGGGCCACATCCCGCTCGAGCGCCTGATCGGCGTCTGGGGCCTCCTGCCCGCCGGCGCGTTCATCGCGCTGACCGCGTCCAGCGACCTCGTCGCCGAGTGGGGCGGGGCGCAGGTCGCGCTGAACGCCGTCTCGGGCGACGACGCCCCGACGGAGGTCGTCCACACCGAGCGCTTCCGCCACCGCCTGCTGATGGACGGCGGCTCGGTGGACTACGACGTGATCGTCGGCCGCAAGCCGACCTGAGCGGCCCGGCGCCACCCGGCGCGCCGCGGGAGCCGGCCCGGCCCCGCGACCGGAGCGCCGCGGGGCGCCCGGGGAAAGCCCCTGCAAACGGGCCACCTTGATCGCACCCACACGTGCGGGTGCGATCATCGGTGCATGAGCGACGACGACGACCAGCCCAAGTCCTTCGAGGAGACGCTGCGCTCGATCGCGGCGGAGGTCACGAAGTCGGCCGAGCGCCTGTCGCGCAGCGACCTCGGCGACCTCGAGAAGCTCGCCCGCCAGAGCGGCCTGGATCCCGAGCGCGCCCGCGGCATGGCCGACGAGGCCGGCCAGTGGCTGCGCCGCCAGTTCGTCGGCGAGGACCCGTTCCCCGGCGGCGCCCCGGCGCCGACGCCGGCCCCGATGGCCGACGTCCAGCCCGACGACGTCGCGTCCGCCCCGATCGCCGACGGCGTGCCGTCGCCGGTCGACCTGCCGACGCCCGCCCAGGGCCAGGCGCTCGCCGCCCTGGACTCCGGCCGCTGGACGGTCGAGCCCGGCACGGTCGCCCTCGCGACGCAGACGGGCCTCGGCACGCAGCCGCGCAACGCGCACGCGCTCGGCCTCGAGCTGCACGTCCGCGACTGGGTCGACCAGGACGGCCAGCTGACGTCCGCCGGCGGCCACGCGCTCGAGCGCTGGCTCGAGGACTCCTACCCCGAGGAGTAGGCCGCACCGCCGGGGCCGCGCGCGATCCGTCGCGCGCGCCCGGCACGCCGCCCGTGCCGCCGACACGCCCGCCGCGGGCCGTCGCGGCGCCGCCGGGACGTCGGCCCCGGGGCGGCGCCCCGATCCTCAGTCGACGCTGCCGGCGAAGTTCCGCTCCAGGAGGACGACCGGGATCTCCCGCGTCGCCTTCTCCTGGTAGTCGTCGTACGCCGGCCAGGTCGCCGTCAGCGACTTCCAGAGCTCCGGCTTCTCCGACGCGTCGGCGACCCGGGCGTGCGCGACGAACTCGTCGTCCCACACCTGGACCGTGACCTCGGGCCGCTCGGCGATGTTCAGGAACCACGCCGGCTCGTCCCCACCGCCGTTGGACGCGACGATCGCGTAGACGCCCTCGCCGGCCTCGCGGTAGATCAGCGGGGTGGCTCGCTCCTCCCCGCTCTTGCGGCCCGTCGTGGTGAGGATGAGCGTGGTCGTCCCCTCCCAGTCGTGGCCTTCCTTCCCACCGGTCTCCCGGTAGCGCTTGACGTGTTCGGCACCGAAGAGCATGCGTCCTACCGTACCCGGGCACCCGAACCGCCAAGAGGGGACGGACGGATCGCACGGGAACTTCGCCGACGGCATCGATCATCCCTCACCACGAACGACCGTGATCGCGCATACTCGAACCGCCGTCCCGTGACGGCGGGACCCGGACGTCGGGTCCGCTCCACCGGTCCAACCGAGGTCCCGCGCCGCACCGTGACAATCGACGTAGCCATGCCCGACGCCCCCAGCACCCTGGACCGCGACACCGCCCTGCTCGAGCGCCTGCTCGGGAGCGTGCTCGTCGAGCAGGAGGGCCGCGCGTTCCGCGAGCGCGTCTTCTGGCTGCGCGACCGCGCCGCGGCGCTGCGGGCCGACCCGGAGGGCGTCGACGCCGAGGAGCTCGTCGACGCGATCCGCCGGCTCAGCTCGTCGCAGCTCGGGCCGATCGTCCGCGCCTGCACGATGTCGCTGCAGCTGTCGAACATCGCCGAGGAGCTCGAGCGCCTGCGCCGCCGCCGCGCGCACGACGCCGACGACCAGGGCCCGCAGCGCGAGTCGCTCGCCGCGGCCGCCGCGACCACCGCCGGGCTCTCGCGGGACGAGCGCGCCCGCGCGCTGGCGGACCTCGACGTCGCGCTGGTGATGACCGCGCACCCGACCGAGGCCACGCGGCGCTCGATCTTCGACCACCAGCAGCGCGTGTGGGCGCTGATGGAGACGCTCGACGACCCGCGCCTCGGGCCGACGCGGCGCCGGGCGTTCGAGGACGAGCTGCGCGAGACCCTGACCGTCTGGTGGCAGACCGACGACGTCCGCGCGCGCCGCCCGCGCCCCGACGACGAGGTCCGCCGAACGCTGCTGCACGTCGAGTCGGTCCTCTACGACGCCGTCCCGGACCTGCTGCTCGAGCTCTCGCGCACCCTCGGCGTGGCCTGGCCGCCCGACGGCGGCGGCGCCGCCGCCCGGACCGCCGGGGCGACGACCGCCGTGGTGGGCCCGCCCGACGGCACGGTCGGGACGCGCACCGTCGTCACGTCCGGCCGCGCGCCGATCCGTTTCGGCAGCTGGGCGGGCGGCGACATGGACGGCAACCCCAACGTCGGCCCGGAGACGATCGCGTCGTCGCTGCAGCGGCACCGCCGCACGGCGCTGCGGCTGCTCGGCGAGCGCGTCGACCGGCTCGCGGTGCTCTTCTCGCAGGCCGACGACCGCGTCTTCGTCACCCACGAGCTGAAGGCGTCGATCGAGAAGGACGAGCGGGAGCTGCCGCGCGTGACGTTCCAGGGCGCGAGCGCGAACGAGCCGTTCCGCCGCAAGCTGACGTTCGTCGCCGCGCGGCTCGACCGCGCGGCGCAGGGCGGCGAGGGCGGCTACGACGGCGTCGAGGACCTGATCGCCGACCTCGAGCTGCTGCGCGCGTCGTGCAGCTCCACCCTCGTCGCGCACGGTCGGATCGCCCGGCTGCTCGCGCAGGCCCGCACGTTCGGGTTCCTCGTCGCCGCGCTCGACGTCCGGCAGTCCGCCGGGCCGCTGCAGCACGCGACCGCGCACCTGATCGACGGGTACGCGGACGCCGACGAGGCCGGGCGCCAGGAGCTGCTCGTCACCGCGCTGACCGGCGCCCCGCGCTTCACCGCGACCGTCGACGACGAGGACGCCGCGTCCACGATCGACGGGATCGCCGCCGTCGGCCGCGCGATCCAGGACCACGGCCCGCACGCGATCGGCCGCCTGATCATCGCGATGGCGCGCCAGCCCAGCGACGTCCTCTGCACGCAGTTCCTGCTCACCCACACCGCCGAGACGAGCGACACCCCGGCCGTCCCGATCGTCCCGCTGTTCGAGACGGTCGAGGACCTCGCGGGCGCCGAGGGCACGATGGGCGACCTCTACGCCACGCAGCCGTACGCCGAGCACCTCGAGCGCTGCGGCGGGGCGCAGGAGATCATGCTCGGCTACTCCGACTCCGCCAAGGACGGCGGCTTCATCGCGTCGCAGTGGGGGCTCTACGGCGCGCAGGAGCGCCTGGTCGCGCAGGCCGACGAGCAGGGCATCTCGGTGCGCTTCTTCCACGGCCGCGGCGGCTCGACGTCGCGCGGCGGCGGGCCGCACCACCGCGCGATCCTCTCCCAGCCCCCGGGCTCGGTCCGCGGCCGGATCGCGATCACCGAGCAGGGCGAGACGCTCTCGCAGCGCTACCCGCACCCCGAGCTGGCGGTGCGCTCGCTGGAGCAGACGGTCTCCGCCGTCGTCCTGGCGACGCTGACCCCGCCCGCGGAGCCGCGCCCGGAGTACCGCGAGCACCTCGACACGCTGACGACGATCTCGCGCGAGACGTACCGCGCGCTGGTCTTCGAGGACGAGCGCTTCCCGCGCCTGCTGCACCAGGCCGCGCCGCTGGCGGAGCTGTCGGAGATGAACATCGGCTCGCGCCCCGCCAAGCGCGGAGGCACCACCGGCGTCGACGGCCTGCGCGCGATCCCGTGGGTCTTCGCGTGGATGCAGAACCGCATCCTCCTGCCCGCCTGGTACGGCACCGGCACCGCGCTGGAGCACGGCGACCGCGACCTGCAGCGCGAGATGATCGACCGCTGGCCGTTCTTCCGCACGATCGTCTCGATGCTCGAGATGTCGCTGTTCAAGAGCGACCTCGGCGTCGCCGAGCGCTACCTCGAGCTCGTCGACCCCGACGCCCGCGAGCTGTGGACCCCGATCCGCGAGGAGCACGACCGCGTCCAGCGCGTCGTGCTCGAGATCCGCGGCACCGACAACCTGCTCGACGCCACCCCCGCGCTGCAGCGCCGGCTCGCGCACCGCAACCCCTGGATCGACCCGCTGTCGCACATCCAGGTCGCGCTGCTCCGGCGATCGCGGGACGGGGACGACGACGCCCACGGCCCGCTGCTGTCGACCATCGGCGGGATCGCGGCCGGGATGCGCAACACCGGCTGAGAGGAGGAGGGTGCGGGGCACCCGCAGGGGGTGCGGGCCCCGCCCCGAGCTTCGCGGGTCGGGGCCGTCCGTCTCCTACTTCTTGCGGTCGAAGTGGATGAACGTCATGACGCCGGTCTTCGTCAGCCACTGCTTGCTGTAGTTGTGGGTGCCACCGGCGTTGTACTGCTCGACGTAGAACTTGCCGCCCTTGCCGACCTTCGCGACCACCGCGACGTGGCCGCTGCGGCCGCTGTTGCGCACCATCACGGAGCCCTTCGTCGGCGTGGTGTCGACGACGTAGCCGAGCGCGCGGGCCCGGTTGTCCCAGTCCTCCGCGTTGCCGAACGCCTTGCCGTCCTTCTTGCCCCACTGGTTGTTGAAGCCCTTGATGTTGCGGCTCAGGCGGTAGGCCACGAAGCTCGTGCACTCGCGGTAGAAGAAGTTCCACGGGTCCACGGCGCCCCACGAACGCGTCGGGTACGGGTAGTCGTTCTTCAGCGTGACCTTGGCCACCTTCTTCGAGGACCCGCCCGTGCCGATCGCACCGCCGGCCTCGGCGCCCGTCTGGGCCCCGGTCGCGGGGGCGCTGGGCTCGGCCGGGGCCGCCGGCTTCTCCGGTGCCGCGTCCGCGGCACACGCCGACGCGACCCGGCCGTCGCTGCCGGTGTAGACGAAGGTGTCCGACACGTAGCCGCCACCCTCGAGCTGATCCCAGATCTTCGACGTGCCGAAGCGGCCCGCGACCTTCTCGCCCTCCGTCTGGCAGAGGATGTTGACCTTCGCGCCGTTCTGGAGCTGGCGGACGACGGCGCCGCCGTTGGACGGCGTGCTGCGGGCGACGAGCGTGTAGCCCTTGTTGACGGTGACGGTGCCGGTGGCCGTCTTGGCCTCGGCGGCGGCCGGGGCCGCCAGGCCGGCGACGAGGACGGCGAGGGCGAGCGGCCGGGCAGTGCGGGCACGACGACGCGCGCCGGCGGATGCGACTGGGACGGGGACCATGGGGTGTTCCTCCTGCGGAACGACGCGGCGATGGGGTGCGTCCACCGTATGTCCCCCGTCCCCGATCGGAGCGCCCTTCTCAGGGAGTCCTCATGAACGACGACGTCCACCGCGCCCGCAGGCGCGCCGTCGTCTCCCGCGACGCAGGCCCACCGGGCGCGTGGTCGCGGGCGCGGGCCCGGTCCGCAGCCGCGCCGACGAGGTCCGGAGCAGGACCCCTAGGCCGTCGCCCCCCGGAGGAGCACGAGCGCGGCGTCCGCGGCCTGGCGCATCTGGCCGGGATCGCGACGGACCTGGGTGAGCAGGAGGCCGCCCTGGATCGCCCCGAGGATCTGGGCCGCGAGGCTCGCGACGTCCGTTCCTGGCCGCAGGACCCCGCGCTCGGCCATCGCCTCCAGCCCGGTGCGCAGCGCGGCCTCCCAGCGGTCGAAGCCGTCGACGAGCGCGCGTCGCGAGCCCTCGTGGTGCTCTGCCAGTTGCCCCGCCAGGGAGCCGATCGGGCAGCCGCCCCGGGCCTGGCGCTGCTGCTGGAGCGCGACGATCGCGCCGAGGTACCGCTCCGCCCCCTCGAGCGTGCCGAAGTCGTCGAGCAGCGTGGCCTGCCCCGCCATGACCGCCTCGCACGTGGCCTCGGCGACGGCCTGCTGCAGCTCGTCCCGGCCAGAGAAGTAGTGGTAGAGCTGGCTCTTGGACGCGGGCGCCTGCAGGCAGACGTCGTCGAGCGACATGCCCGCGACCCCCCGCTCGGCGATCAGCCCGGCCGCCGCGCGGACGATCCTCCCGCGCGTCGCGCGGCCCCGCTCGGTCGTCGGTTCCGTGGCCATGCCCACCATCGTACCGACGTTCTGGACGATCCCGTCCAGTACGTGCTAGGTTCGGCGCCAAGGCAGAACTGGACGACATCGTCCAGTTCTTCGTACGACGCGACCCCGAGGCACCCATGACGACATCCACCACCCTGGCCGGACGCATCGAGGCGGCGCTGTCCGGCGTCGAGCTCCCCGCCCACATCGCCGCGCGCTTCGGAGCGGAGCAGGACGCGCTCGACGCCGCGGGCGTCCCCGCGAGCGTGCTCGACGCCGGGGACCGGATGCCCGACGGCGACCTCCTCGACGTGCAGGGCCGGGCGACGACGCTCGCGGCCACGCGGGACGGGGCCCCGGCCGTGGTCGTCTTCTACCGCGGCGCGTGGTGCCCGTACTGCAACGTCGCCCTGCGCGCGTACGAGCAGGACCTGACCGGGCCGCTGGCCGAGGCCGGCGTCCGCCTCGTCGCGATCAGCCCGCAGAAGCCCGACGGCTCGCTCAGCACCCGCGAGCAGGCCGAGCTGACCTACGACGTCCTGTCGGACCCCGGCAACCAGATCGCCACCGCGCTCGGCGTCCTCTCCGCCGGCTCCGACGACGCGCGAGCGGCACAGCTCGAGCTCGGGCTCGACGTGACGGCCGTCAATGCGGACGGCACGCCCGGGCTGCCGATGCCGACGGTCGTGGTCGTCGACGGAGACGGCGCGATCGCGTGGATCGACGTGCAGCCGAACTACGCGCGGCGCACCGAGCCCGCGGCGATCCTCGACGCCGTGGCGCGGCTGGCCTGATCGCTCCGCGCCGCGGGCATGGCATCCGGAACGTAGACGACATCAACGCACGACCGTGCCGATGTGAGTTAAGTCCTGCACCACGGCACGGCACAGAAGTTATCGACTACCA
>NZ_JBFAPC010000174.1:0-11484 GCF_040675535.1 Patulibacter sp. NPDC049589
GGCCCACCCCGGCCCGGGGGCCAAGGCCGCCGGCCAGCTCCGCGAGCCGGCTAGGCGACGGTGGCCGAGGCGACGTCGCCCGAGCCGGCGGACGCCTGCCCGTGCCCGTCGGCGAAGCCCGTCGGGCGGGCGCGCGGGCGGTCCAGGCGCTCGACCTCGCGGAGGCGCCGCAGCACGTCGGCGAGCTCCTGCGCGAACGCGGCCCGGCGCTCGGGCAGCGTCGGGTCGTCCGGCGCGTCGACGAGGTTGCGGTTGGCCGCGAGCTTCAGCGCCGAGCGGAACAGGTGCGAGGACAGGGCCTCCTCGCTCGTGACGTAGCGCTGCAGCCGGTACTGGCGGCCGAGCAGCAGGCAGCGCTCGATCGTGTCGTCGACCTCGACGGCCTTCGGGCCAGACGCGGCGAGGTGGTCCGCGACGATCGCGTACGCCTCGATGAACGAGCGCAGCACCCGGTGCGCCATCAGCGCACCGGAGCGGCGGAACTCGTCGCCGAGCTCGGCGACCAGCTCGGAGCGACTCTCGCGGTCGCGCCAGCGCGGGTCGATCAGGGCGACCTCCTCGCGCAGCTCGTCGCGGAACTCGTCCTTCTCCGGGAAGAAGAACTCGAACTTCAGGAGGTCGCGCAGCCGGAAGGCGTCCTCCACGCCGACCTCGAAGAGGTCCCCGCCGTCCTCGGGGTCCGTCTCCGCCGCGGCGAGCAGCGAGAGCTCGACGATCGCGCGGTTGACGAACCAGTGGATCCCGGCGTTGCGGTAGAACGCGGCGACGAGCTCCTGGTCCGGGCCGATCCGGAAGACCGTGTCGCGGCCGCCGGCGAAGCGCTCGACGACGCCGTGCTCCTCGAGCGTCGTGAGGGTCCGCTCGACGCGCGAGGTGACGGCGAGGCCCTCGGTGCTCTCGGAGCCCGGGATCCGGCGCTGGCGCACGTACGTGACCAGCGGCTCGAGCGCGTCGGTGACCTCGCGGATCGTCAGCGCGCGGTCCTCGCCGGCCAGCAGGGCGAGCGTCACGAGGCAGGTGTCGGTCACGGCCGTCGCGCGGTTGATGCGCGTCATGACCTCGAACGACGCCTTGCTGCGGGCCAGGCGCTTGGCCGCGGGCTCGACGTCCGGGCCGAGGCCGCCGTGGCGGCGCAGCGACGCGGCGAGGTCCAGCGGCTCGCCGAAGTTCACGTGGATCGCCCCGTAGTGCCCCTTCTGGGAGCGCGCGAAGTTGACGAGCCAGCGCACCCCCTCGGCGGACTTGACTGCGCCGCGCGACTCGTTGGTCATCTCCTCGACCTCGCGCAGCTCGTCGTACACGAGCGACACGGGGATCACGCGGAGGTCGTCGGTCCCGAGGTCCTCCACGGCGTCGGCGAGGTAGTTGAAGAGCCCGAGCCGGGGCGGCAGCAGCTTGCCGGTGCGGGAACGGCCGCCCTCGATGTACCACTCGAGGTTGAACCGCTTGCTGACGAGGAACGCCAGGTAGCGGCGCAGCGCGAAGCGGTAGACCTCGTTGTCGCGGAACGTGCGGCGGATGAAGATGACGCCGTTGCGGCGGCCCATCGGACCGAGCGGCCAGAACGACATGTTGATGCCGCCGAGGGTGTGGTTCGGCGGCAGGCCCTGGTCGTGCATCAGCGCGGCCATGACGAACGCGTCGAGGTTGGAGCGGTGCGACGGCAGGAAGACGAGGGGCCGCTCGGCGGCGAGGGCGCGGACCCGCTCGACCTGCTCGGGGTCGACCTTCACGTCGTAGGCGCGGTGCAGGAACCGCGACCAGCGCGCCCAGACGTCGCGGGCGGCGCGGTGCTGCTCGGTCGAGAACTCGTCGATGTACGCGCGGGCGTCGGCCATCACGCCCGAGGGCTGGCGGCCGAGGCGGGCGGCGAGCTCCTCGGCGGCCTCCTGGAACTTCCGGTCGCCGATGATCTCGTCGGCCACCCGGCGGGGCGAGCGGTAGCGGTCGCCGGTGACGGTGCGCAGGGCGCGCTCCAGGACGATCTCGGCGGCGCGCTCGACGAACGACGGGAGGTCGCCGGCGGACGAGGTCGGCGGTCCGGAGGCCGTCGAGGTCGTCGCCCCGGGCGTGCCGGTGCGCTCGCGCCAGCGGGCCTCGAGCTCCGACAGCGTCGCGGATGCGCCGACCAGGACGCGGCAGCGGGCCGGGTCGCTGGAGAGGACCTGGCGCTGGCGCCGCAGGCGCAGCGCGGCCGGGGCCGCGGCGCGCGTCAGCTCGCGCGCGCCGGCGAGCCGGGCCTGGCCGTCCTCGCCGCCCGCGGGGAGCCAGAGGACGCGGAGCGGGGCGATCGGCCGGCTGCCCTCGCGGGCGGCCTCGATCGCCTGCGCGCCGGTGAAGACGAGCTCCGGCTCGCCCTCGCCGACGCCGAGCGCGCGGACGGCGCCGAGCAGCACCTCCCGCTCGAGCGCGTTGGCCGTGGGGGCGAGGTAGACCGGCTTGCCGCCCACGGGGGGCCACACGTCGGGTGTCGTCGTGGTGATCCCGGATCGTCCTGCTGTCGTGCCTGTTCGTCCACCGGGTGCCCCATGCATGCCCCCACCCTCGTGGATCGGGGCGTACGCTGCAACCTCTCGGCGCGTCGGGTACGCCCGATGGAGGGTGCGGAACGTCCCCCGGGGGTCCGCCCGCGGCGTTCGCCGATCAGCGGCTGGGGCCGAGCACGCTCGTGAGGCCGAGCACCGCGGCGTCGTCGGTCACGGCCTCGAGCGCGTTCAGGACCTCGAGCGGGGTGCCCGTGATCGAGCGATCCCCGCCCTCGTCGCGCAGCGCGATCGTGACCGTGAAGCCGTTGAAGCGCGCGATCGACGCGAGCATCGCACGCGCCGTCGGGAGGTCCGGCGTGAGGACACGAACTGGCCAGGGATCCGGACTCGACACCGAGAGCGGTATACACCCGACGCCCGGCGAGCAGGGATCGGTTGCGCGACGCCGGCCAGGACGGCGAGACGTGCGAGCGCCCGGGGGAGCTCGTTGTCGCTGACCGGGCCGCCGCGGAAGCGGCGGGGCACGCCGTCCGCGCCGGCGACGACCATCGCGGGCCGGCCGTCCTCGTACGTGTACGCGGGGCCCGGCTTGCTGCCCGGCTTGCGGAAGCCGAAGCCGGCGGACTCGAGCACGCCGACGGCGTCGCCGATCGAGGAGCAGTGGACTTCAGGCCCAGCGAGCCGAGCGCGACGGCGGTGCCCGCGACCAGGCCGCGGCGGGTGGCCGCGCTCGGGTCGGCGTTCTGCGCGTCGATCGTCTCGTAGAGGTGGTTCGTGACGTCGAGGTTCTGATCCGGCATGGCGGAGCTCCTGAGGCGGCCCAGCGCGTCGGGTTGACGCGCCGCCGTTGATGGTTCGACGGGCGGGGTGGTCCGGCGGACGCGGCCGGGCCCAAGGAGTTCGTGAGAGCGTGGCGGGTGCGCGGCGGTTGTCCGTTCGCACAGCGCCGGCGGCGCTGCGCGACGGCCGGCTCGCGACGATCGACACCGTGCGCCGGAGACCTGAGATGGTCGCGACCGTGCGCCCCGGTCCACCGTCCCCGGGGCCGACCCGACCTGTGCAGGAGGAGTTCCCCATGCGGTCCATCGATCCGGAAGGTCCCGCGGCGGGCGTCGCACACGCCGCGGAGGCCGCCGGGGAGGTCCAGCGGCTCGCCCGGGCGTTGCTGCCGCACACGACGGAGATCGCCGCGGACGTCACCAGGCAGGTCGTCGAGGCGGTCCCCGAGGTGGCGCCCCTCGCGGTCCCCGACGCGCTCGAGTCCCTGACGGAGAGCACCGAGCACAACATCGGAGCGATCCTCTCGATGTTCGCGTTCGACGCGGTCCCGACCGCGATCGAGCCGCCCGCCGCGACCCTGCGCACCCTGGAGGGGACGATCGCCGCCGGCGGCGACGTGGCGACCGTCCTGCGGGCGTTTCGGGCCGGTCACGCCGCCGTCTGGGAGCACTGGGCGTCGCGCGTCCAGGAGGAGACGGAGCCGGAGCTCGTCCCGAGCGTCCTGCGCTACTCGTCCAAGCGCCTGTTCGCGTACATCGACGGTGCGTGCGAGCAGCTGGTCACCCGGCACCGGGAGCTGTACCCGGAGCGCACGGACCTCCCCGCGGGCCCGCGGACGCGGCAGGTCGCGCTCTCGGACCTGCTCAACGGCACCGCCGCCGACGGGCACGCCGCCGGGGCGACGCTCGGCTACGACCTCCACGGGCACCACGTGGCGCTCGTCCTGGCGCCGGCCGAGTCGCGGGCGAACGTCCGCGAGGCCCTGGGCGCCGTCGTCGCCGCCGCGGGACCGGCACGCACGTTCACGCACACGAGCGGTGACGGCCAGTGGTTCGCGTGGCTGGGGTGGGACGCTGCGCCGACGGCCCAGGCGCTGCAGGCCGCGGCGGCCGTCCCGACGGCCGGCGTCGTCGTCGGGATGGGACGCCCCGCCTCCGGGGCCGAGGGGTTCCGGCGGTCGCACGCGCAGGCGCTCGAGACGCTCCGGACGGTGCGCCTGCGACCCGTTCCCCGGACGGGGGTCACCGACCACCGCGAGGTCGAGCTGGCCGCGGTGCTGGTCGCGGGGAACGCGGACCGCTCGCGTCGCTACGCCGCCGACCACCTCGGGCTCCTGAGCGCGCGCGACGAGTCGACGGCGAGGCTCCGCGAGACGCTGCGCGTCTTCCTCGCGACCGGGGGCAGCCAGAAGCAGACCGCCGCGCGGCTGTCCGTGCACGCGAAGACCGTCGCCTACCGGCTCGCGCGGACCGAGGAGCTCCTGGGGCACCCGATCGAGCGGCGCCGCACCGAGGTCGAGGTCGCGCTGCTGATCGATCAGGCGCTGTCTGGTCCGTAGGGACCAAGAGTGTTGTCCCGCCGGGAGTACGACGGTGGTCGGGAGGGGCCAGGGCCGGCCGGGCACCACTGCGGGGCCAATGTGCGCGCCGTCACTTAGCCCAGTGGGCGATTGTCGGCCGCGGAGGGCGAGTGAAGGATGGAGTGCGCCTCGTCACACGGACGAGGCGCACCCGGCGAAGCGCTCCCGCGCCGCCGGTGGCGCGATCCCGAATCGACCGAGGACCCTCCATGGCGCTCACCTCCACGTCCACCGAGCACTTCGCCCGCCACGCCCTCCGCCCGGAGGCTGTCGCGCGGGAGTCGTTCCTGTTCAACGTCAAGCTGCCCGAGCTCGGACTGGCCGGCCTCGTCTACACCTGGGTCAACGCGGACAGCGTCGCCGGCTGCGCGGCCTGGATCTACGGCGGCAACCCCGACGGCACGGCGATCTTCGAGATCTCGGACGGCATCCCGGTCCCCGCGGACCAGGGCTTCGACCGCTGGACCGTCGGCCCGCTGACCGCCTCGATGCGGCCCGGGAACGAGGGCACGACCGCCCACTTCGCCGGCGATCGGCTCGAGGTCGAGCTCGAGTTCCACCCGATGCACGAGCGGTATCTCTACTCCGAGGCGCCGAGCGGCTGCCCGTCGTACTTCGCCGACGACCGCATGGAGCAGAGCGGCCGGGTGACCGGCCGGCTGCGCATCGACGATCGGGAGATCCCGTTCGAGGCGCTCGGCCACCACGACCACTCCTGGGGGACCCGGGACTGGGGCGCGGTGCAGCACTACAAGTGGCTCGAGAGCCAGGCCGAGGACACGTCGGTCCACGTCTTCGACCTGCAGGCCTACGGCGAGCGGCACCTCGCCGGCTACGTGTACCAGGACGGCGTCCGGTCGGAGGTCCGCACCGCGGACTGGAAGGTCACCTACGACGAGCGGTGGGTCCAGCAGACCGTGGAGCTGCGCGTGGTCGACGAGACCGGTCGCGAGACCACGGTGACGGGGCAGACCTTCTCCGACATCGCGTTTCCCGTGGATCCGAACGCGACCCTCGTCGAGGCCATGGTGCGCGCCGAGGTCGGCGGGCGGCCGGGCACCGCCTACCTCGACTTCCTCTGGCCGCCGGACTACATCGCGCACATCACCGCCACGAAGTGAGGCGGGGCGTCGCTCCGACGCCTCGCCACCACCCGCCATCCCGCCGCCATCCGCGGCACCACCAGAGGACCCACCATGGCTGTGCTCAACCACCTCGACGAGACCGCGACCCGGGCCACGCTGACGCGCTGGCTCGCGACCAGGCTCGACGGCGCATCGACCGTCGAGATCCCGGCGATCTCGATCCCGGCGTCGGCCGGCATGTCGATGACCACGATCCTGTTCTCGGTCACCTACGACGTCGAGGGGATCCGCCACGAGCTCGACCTCGTGGCCCGCGTCACGCCCGCCACCCCCGGGATCTTCCGGGAGCCCGATCTCGGGGAGGAGTTCGCACTGCTCACGGCGATCGCCGCGCACACCGCGGTGCCGGTCCCCCGGGTCCGCTGGCTCGAGGAGGACCCGGCGCTGCTCGGTGGGCCGTTCCTCGTGATGGACCGCGTCGACGGCCAGGTCCCCGGCGACGATCCGCCGTTCGTCACCGAGGGGTGGGTCGTGGACCTCGCTCCCGCTGACCGGGGCCGGCTGTTCGACAACGCGCTGCGTGCCCTGGCCGAGCTCCACACGGCCGACCCGGGCGTCCTCGGCGTCGAGTTCCTCGACAAGAGCGAGGACCGGCGTCCCGGTCTGCAGCAGCAGCTCGTCGAGTGGCGGCAGTTCTACGACTGGACGGCCGAGGCGGGTCGGATCGAGAACATCGAGCGAGCCTACGAGTGGCTCGACGCGCACCGTCCCGAGGGCGACGACGAGCTCGTGCTCTGCTGGGGCGACGCGCGCCTGGGCAACGTCATCTTCGGAGCCGACCAGTCCGTCGCGGCGGTCCTCGACTGGGAGATGGCGACGATCGCGAGCCCCCAGCTGGACCTCGGGTGGTTCGTGCTGTTCGTCCGCTACTACTCGGAGGGCATCGGCGTCCCGCTGATGGAGGGCCTCCCGGACCGCGAGGCCGTGATCGCCCGCTACCGGGAGCTCACGGGTCGCAGCGCCGCGGACGTCGACTACTACGAGCGGTTCGCGGCCTACCGCCTCGCGATCATCATGGCCCGGATCGGCGGCCTGATGATCTCGGGCGGCGCCCTCCCCGCCGACAGTGCGATGGCGGCCAACAACCCCGCCAGTCAGGTGCTCGCGCGCCTGTTCGGTCTCCCGGCCCCCGAGGGCGCGGAGGCGAACTACGTCGGCCACCGCTGAGCCCGGGTCAGCTCGCCGGCCCGCCGCCCCGCCCCGGCCTGCAGCACCGGGCGGGCACGTTCGTCGACGACCCGGCCCGACCGGGTCTTGTCGGCGTCGAACTCCCAGCCGAACCGCTCCGCGCCGAGGACGAGGTTCCCGTCCCGGACCGGCGAAACGACCTCGAGCGGGCGCCCAGGACGCGCCCTGGCGCCGCGCTCCGCACCTGTCGCGCAGGCGCTCCCGACATGCTCGCGACGGGCCCCGAGCTTGCGTACGCTGCGGTCTCCACTCGCTCCGCGACGCGGGAAACCGGTGTGAGTCCGGTGCGGTCGCGCCACTGTGTCCCGTCGTCCCGAAAGGGGCGACGCAAGCCAGACACCGGGCCGCGGAGCTCCACCCGTGACGGGACGCAGATCCCGAGGAGGACGTGCCATGAGCACCCAGACCGCCCCTGCCGGGGCCCGCCGCAGCGCGCCACGGGGAGGCCGGGCCGCATGATGCGCTCCCTGCTCGTCCGCGGGATGCTCGTCGGCCTCGTCGCCGGACTGCTCGCGTTCGTCTTCGCCCGGATCTTCGGCGAGCCGCAGGTCCAGCACGCCATCGACTTCGAGACCTATCTGTCGAAGCTCCACCACGACCCCGAGGAGCGGGAGCTCGTCAGCCGCGGCGTCCAGCGCAGCTGGGGGCTCCTGACCGGCACCGTGGTCACGGGCGTCGCGCTCGGCGGGATCTTCTCGCTCGTCTTCGCGGGGATCTACGGCCGCGTCGGCCGCCTCGGCGTCCGCGGGACGTCGCTCGGGCTCGCGATCGCGGCCTTCGCCACCATCACGCTGGTGCCGGCGACGAAGTACCCGGCCAACCCGCCGACGATCGGCAACCCGGCGACGATCGGCCGCCGGACGGTCCTCTACTTCGCGATGATCGCGATCTGCATCCTGGCCGCGGTCGCCGCCACGCGGATCCGGCGCACGTCGCTCGAGCGCCTCGGCACCTGGAACGCGACGATCGCCGCGGGCGTCCTGTTCGTCGTCGTGGTCGCGGTCGCCGAGCTGATCCTCCCCGGCGTCCACGAGACGCCGAAGGGCTTCGATCCCGACGTCCTCTGGCGCTTCCGGATCGCGTCGCTGGGGATCAACCTGACGATGTGGACGGTCATCGCGCTGGGCTTCGGGGCGGTTGCGGACCGGGTCATCAACCCGGCGCCGACGCGGGAGCCGAGCGGCGCGGCCACCTCGGCGGCGTGAGGCGGTAGGCGGGGCCGTCGGGCACCGGCTCGTCGGCCCCCGTCGCACCGCCACGGACGGGGCGGTGCGACGGCTCCGGCCCTGCTCAACCAACGATCCGCGCCACCAGCTCCGGCTTCCACTCGACGTACTCCACGAGCGAGCCGTCGGGGTGGCGCGCGTACAGGAACGAGCCGGTCTCGCTGGTCGCGACCGGGGCGACGATCTCGGCGCCGGCCGCGACGACGGTCGCCTCGAGCGCGGCGAGGTCGGACACCACCACCGGGCCGGTGGCCTCGCGGTGCGGGGCCAGGGCCTCGGGCGTCCCGGCGATCGGTCCTTCGTCGGGGGAGGACGTGATTCTGGTGCAGGCGGACCCTCGGCCCGGCTGCGCGGGCCGCTACGCCGCCAGCTCGGCGGCCAGCGCGCGCACGCGGCGGTCGATCTCGTCGCGCGTGGCGCGGACGTCGTCGACGGACCGGCCGTGGGGGTCCTCGAGCTCCCAGTCGAGGTAGCGCACACCGGGCACGAACGGGCACTCGTCGCCGCAGCCCATCGTCACGACGACGTCCGCCCATTCGGCGAGCTCGCGGGTCAGGAGCCGCGGGACGCGGTCCGCGAGGTCGATGCCGAGCTCGCCCATGACCTCCACGACCTCGGGGTGGACGTGCGCGGCCGGGGTCGTGCCCGCGGACCCCGCTCGGTGCGCCCCGCCGGCGGCGCGGGCGAAGAGGGCCTCGCTCATCTGGGAGCGGCCGGCGTTCTGGAGACAGACGAAGAGGACGTTGGTCATGGGTGCGGCGGGCTCGAAGGACGAAGGGTCGACGCGTCAGACGGCGCGCGGCTCGGCGGTCCGCGGCGTGCCGGGGACCGCTCGCGCGGCGGCCTCCTCGGCCGGGTACCACCGGCGGCGGATCCAGAGCGCGACGTACACGAGGCCCACGAGGACCGGGACCTCGATCAACGGACCGACGACCCCGGCGAGCGCCTGCCCGGACGTGGCCCCGAAGACACCGATGGCCACGGCGATGGCGAGCTCGAAGTTGTTGCCCGCGGCGGTGAACGCCAGGGACGCGGTGCGGGCGTAGCTCGCGCCGATGAGGCGTCCGGCGGCCAGACCGGCGGAGAACATCAGGGCGAAGTAGACGAGCAGCGGCAGCGCGATCCGGGCGACGTCCAGCGGCTCCGACGTGATGGCGTCGCCCTGGATCGCGAAGAGCATCACGATCGTGAACAGCAGCCCGTAGAGGGCGAACGGCCCGATCCGCGGCAGGAAGCGGGACTCGTACGCGGCCTCGCCCATCCGCCGCACGCCGATCACGCGGGTCAGCGCGCCGGCGACCAGCGGGATGCCGAGGAAGATCAGCACCGTCCGCGCGACCTCCCAGATCCCGACCCCGAACCCCTGCGAGTCGAGGCCGAGCAGGTCCGGCAGCGCGGTGAGGTAGAACCAGCCCAGCACGCTGTAGGCGACGATCTGGAAGACCGAGTTGACCGCCACCAGGAGCGCGGTGGACTCGCGGTCCGCGCACGACAGGTCGCTCCAGATCAGCACCATCGCGATGCAGCGGGCGAGCCCGACGATGATCAGGCCGGTCCGGAACTCGGGCTGGTCGCCGAGGAAGATCCACGCCAGCGCGAACATCAGCGCGGGTCCGACGATCCAGTTCAGCACCAGCGACGCTCCGAGCATCCGCGCGGTCTCCGGCGAGCGGTCGCGGACGACGTCGCCGTAGCGGACCTTCGCGAGCACCGGGTACATCATCAGCAGCAGCCCGAGCGCGATCGGCAGCGACACGGTGCCGATGCGCAGGTGGTCGAGCCCGTCGTTCAGCGACGGGATCGCCGCACCGAGGCCGAGGCCGAGCGCCATCGCCAGCAGGATCCACACGGGCAGGAAGCGGTCCAGCGTCGAGAGCCGTCCGAGGACCGGCGTGTCCGCCCGCGGTGGTGCGGTCGGCTGGAGGGTGCTGGCCATGGGGCGAACCGTATCGGTTGACGTTTGTCGTTTCAATCGATAGAAGTAGATCTATGAACGTCGAACTGGAGCTCGCGCCGAAGACGAAGCGCGCCGCGGGTGCGCCGTGCTGCGAGCCCGTCGTCTATCCCGACGTCGACCGCGACCAGGCCGTCCGCATGGCGGAGGTCGCCAAGGCGCTGGGCGACCCGATCCGCCTGCAGCTCGTCGACGTCCTCCGCAGGCACGCCGGCAAGGTCTGCGTCTGCGAGCTCGTTCCGCTGTTCGACATCTCGCAGTCGACGCTGAGCCACCACCTCAAGAAGCTCCGTGCCGCCGGCATCGTCGACTCCGAGCGCCAGGGCCTGTGGGCCTACTACTACGTCCTCCCGGACGCGATCGACGAGCTCGCCGGCTGGCTCGGCTGAGCACGGCCCGCTCCGGCGGGGCGCTCCGCCGGCCGATCGGCGCGCCGGCGGAACGCGGTGCTGCGGGCCGCCCGGACGCCGTTGGCGATGACCAGCAGCTCCGCGAGCTCGTGGATCCCGACGACGGCGGCGAGGCCGAGCACGCCGGTCGCCGCCAGCGGCACCAGGGACAGCAGGATCAGGGTGGACAGCGCGAGGTTCTGACGCATGATCCGCCCGGCCCGCCGGGCGTGGTCGAACGTGTCCGGGAGCGCCCGCAGGTCGGTGCCCATCAGCGCGACGTCGGCGGCCTCGATCGCGACGTCGGAGCCGACGGCGCCCATGGCGATCCCGACGCGGGCGGTCGCCAGCGCCGGGGCGTCGTTGATGCCGTCGCCGACCATCGCCACCGGGTGCGCGCGCTGCAGCTCCTCCAGCGCGTGGACCTTGCCCTCGGGGAGGAGCTCCGCGTGGATCGACGTGATGCCGGCCTGCGCCCCGATGGCCTGCGCGGTCGCGTGGTTGTCGCCGGTGAGCATCGCGACCTCCTGGATCCCTCGGGCGCGCAGGAGCTCCACGGCCGGGGCGGCCTCGGGTCGCAGCTCGTCGCGGACGGCGACCGCGCCGATCGTCACGCCGCCGTGCTCGACGAGGACGACCGTCGCGCCCGCGCGCTGCAGCCGCGCGACGTCGCCGGCGAGGGCGCCGGCGTCGACGAACCCGGGGCGGCCCAGGCGCGCGGGCCGGCCGTCGACCGT